>JAUVDE010000048.1 GCA_030595485.1 Draconibacterium sp. | reverse complement strand
TTGCCTGTAAAAATCGTGCCGTACAAAAACGAAAGATCAGCCTCAAAGGGATGTAAAATCTCGAAGTTCTCCATTACCGCCTTTTTAATTTTTTTGCCCCAATCAATTAGCTGATTATAATCTTTAGTGTCAAGACCTATTCCAATTGAGTCAGCATCAACAAAAGCATAAAAAGCCCCACCAAAAGCAATGTCGAATTTTACTGTGCCAATGCCCTCAACTTCTACTTCCTGATCGGCAGCTAAAACAAACGACGGCACATTTTTGAAAATCGAACGTACTACTTTACCATTTTCTACCACAGCTTTTGCACGTATTAAACCGGGTGGAGCGTCAATATTATATTCGTGGTTTTCGGTTACCATTAATCCTGTGTCGTGCATTAATTTTACCAAGGCAATTATGGCATGCCCGCACATGGTGCTGTATCCTTCGTTGTGTAAAAAAAATGTACCAAAGTCGGAGCCTTCATTTAAAGGTTCAGTAACTACTGCTCCGTACATATCGGCATGTCCACGCGGCTCGAACATGGTGCCAGTGCGAATAAAATCGAGATTATTTTTAAAGTATTTTCGTTTTTCAAGAATGGTGTTTCCTTCAATGTTGGGCAATCCTTTGGTATAAACACGCAAGGGTTCGCCACCGGTGTGTAAATCAATGGTCTCCAATTGTAACCATTCTTTTGGAGCTTGCCAGTTAAACTTATCTATCGGATTTTTGCTCATCTTGTAAAGAAGTTGTTTAAATATAGTTTTTTAGAATTATTATGATGTATTTTTTGCTTATAGAAGGTGGATTTGACGCGAATAGCACCAGCTATTTAAGGAAAATACAACGCAGTATAAGTGAAAAAGACGCATAATAGAATAATTAAATTATTTTTAGACAGCTTCTACGGTTTTCTTTCTTTAGGATGCAAGTAAAAAATAATAATCAGAATTTAAAATGAAGAAATCCATATTCCTTAGTTTAATTGCGTTTTTTCTTTTTGTTTCATCCTTTGGGCAAACATTGCCGAAAGTTAAAATTGAAACTACTTTGGGTGATATTATTGTTGAAGTGGATACAATAAAAGCACCAGTTTCAGCACTTAATTTTTTGAAACATGTAAAAGAAGAGACCTATAATAATGGTGTTTTTTATCGTGTGGTTAGAATGGATAATCAGCCACAAAACGATGTGAAAATTGAAGTGATACAAGGTGGTGTTTTTGCCGAAGTACAATTTGAAAAGATACCGCCTATTGCCCACGAAACTACGGAACAAACAGGAATAAAACATTTGAATGGAACAATCTCGATGGCTCGTATGGGACCGGGAACTGCATCAACAGAGTTTTTTATTTGCGTAAACGACCAACCCGAATTGGATTTTGGAGGCAAACGAAACCCCGATGGACAAGGATTTGCCGCATTCGGACAAGTGGTTAAAGGTATGGAGGTTGTTCGGGTTATTCAAAAACAAAAGGACGTGGGACAAACACTGAGCGAAAAAATTGGTTTTAAGGTTTCCTTAGTTGAATAAAAAGAGTGACGGAATTGCCACTCTTTTTATCATTAATCGTTGTGAGTTATTATCCCGATTTTATAGCGATATTTTGATCAATATCAAATACATACCGGGAATTGAAGTATTATCAATTTCGAAAGATTAGTGTTCATCTTCTAAAAATCCGGTTTTTCGCCATCCGGAGGCTTGATATACCGTCCCAGATTCATCACCAAATTCAATTTCAAAATATAAACTATCGGTAACAAGTCCTGAAGTAGATTTTGCAACACCTTCAAGCATCTTACCTTCTTTTATATTTATTAGAATGTCATATTCCAGATTTTCCAATTCGTTTCCTGAAAAAGTAAGATTATCGATATCAACAGGACACTTTACTTTGTATTCCCAGAAATTGTGCTCATCGCTTATCCAAATCTCTGTGCCATCATCGGCAGCAGTATTTGAAATAATTAGTTTTGTTAATCCCGAATGGTAGTCTCCAGCGCTGTACTCCATCCACCATTCTCCAGAAATATCCATTACCGAAGAATCTACTTGCTCAAAATCCTCTTTTTTATCGCATGAGGTAAAAAGAGCAACTGCTAGTATTAAATAAATAATATAATTTTTCATTTTTCTAATTTAAAATTATTGAACTTTTCTCCATATTCTTGTTGACCAGGCACTCCCGTCTCGATTGATAGAGAAAGTTAAATCGCCATTTTCTGCAATATCACACGACGCTGTAAGATAGTAGCCAAAAAGGTCAATCATTGGAATAAGTCCGGCTATTCCATCTTCAACATAAGCAATGTCAACCGGCATCTTGTATACGCTCCCATAAGTATTTTCATATCCATAAAAACTACCCATCCTGTATATGCCGGTCTCTTTGTTTTTTTCAATTTCTATATCAAAGGGGACTAAGTTTGCATTATCAAGCCGATAGGTTCCCGATAGATCGTGGCTGTTATTGTCAGGCTCGTTAGTTACAATAACGTTTCGAGTTGTTGAACCATCATAACCATCTACATTGGTGGCGAAGTAGTCAACGGCATATATTCCAGGAGCGTCAGGATCGACCTCACCAATATTTGGATTGGCAATAATCGTTACATCAATCTCTGTTTCTCCTTCTTTAGCAATAACACCGGGCTCAGTATAAGATGTTCCAGCTGGATGTTTGTAATATATTCCTCCCTCTAACTCGAAAGTAGGATAGTATGTTACTTTGGTAATGAAACTGTCGTAGTCTTTTTCGCAACTTGCTAGAAAAACAATACACAATAGTATTACTAATTTATATTTTATGATTTTCATATTATTTATATTTATTGGTTCCACCATACCTTTTGTAATATCACGTCGGCAGGAGTCATCGCTTTATATTCAGCTGCATTCGAATTGAAATTTAACTCACTGTCGGCATAAGGAAATCTGCGAGGTAAAACACCTCCTGAAGTTCCTTTTTTACTATAGATCAGAGTTCCTGGAATATAACTTTCCGGAAGAATATAGCCTTCCTCAATCTCGTTGTTCACAGTTGTTTCTTCAGGATATCCGGTTCTCACACGTTCGATATGCGATTCTATTCCTCGACCACCTTCAGCAGCATCGACCCATTTTTGCATAATAATTGCTTTTAACTGGTCGTTAAATCCTGTTGCGGGAAAGGCATATACTCCAGTTAACAAGTCGCCCATATCGGCTCCCATTCTTGAGAATGATGCTGTTACTCCATTTTCGTAATGCATTTTTGCCATGTCAACATTTCCTATTCTTAAGTAGGCTTCGGCAAGTAATAACTCCGATTCGGCATAAGTCATCCAAAATACTGGCATAACTGGTGTAATAAATGGCGCGGAAATAATATCCGGAGCTTCAAACTCGGTTGAAGGTACATTGTATGAACCCGTAATTAATCCAAGGTAATTATCATTAACTTCTTTAAAAAGGCTTTGTAATCTTGAATCGTTGTTCGCCTCTAAAAACGAAGTAAAGGTAGCACACGCCCGAATGTTGTTGGTTGTATTCAACTGTCGTTGATCCGATTCATACAGCGGATTCGATTTACTATCCGCATCTGCAAAATTGGTAATCGCTGCATCTTTGTCCAATAAAAGAATCGTGCCGGATTCCAAATTAGCAAGCAGTTGTGTAATTTCTGTTGTTGCAAAAGAACTGTTGGCATCAAATTGTCGAAGAAGAATTCGCAAGCGCAGCGAGTGTGCCATGGCTTTCCAATCGTCAATTTTTCCATTAAAAAGTATATCGTTTAGTGCATACAGTTCTGAAACATATCCCGAGAAATCTTTGTCTAAGGCAACTACCAATAAATCATAAATATCGGCATAAACAGTTTCGCCTTTATCAATAATTGGGTTTAGTTTTTCAGCGCCTAAAAAAGCTTCGGTGTAAGGAACATTTCCGTACATATCAACCAAATACTGAAAACCGTATGCTTTAATTACAGATCCCATTAAATAGGGCCCCCAGTTCTCGTTTGCTTCCACTTTTTTAAGGAAGATTTCGTTATCACTTAATCCATCAACATACATTGCCCGATAAGAACGCTCGATAACATTTGTGTTACTACTTAAGGCATACGACTCGTATATTTTATACTGAGAAGAAGTATTGTTTTGTGCCCAATGCTGCGACCAGAATGAGCCGATTAATCCCCAATCGGCGGCATAAATGTTTGTTATAGCAGCTAATGACGATGTAAGCAATAACTCATCAGAAACATCAGTCGGGTAGTTTGGATTTTCATTGATGTCAAGAAATTCATCACAAGATGAAAATATCAATAGAAATAAACTTAATATAATTGTTATTCGTTTCATACTACACATATTTTAAAATGATAGGTCTAATTTTATTCCATAGGTACGCACTCCCGGAGCACCATTAAATTCTCCGAATAGTCCTTCAATATCGTTATCCCAAGTGGTTGTTTCCGGATCAACAAAACTGTTTTTTACAGGAGTCCATAAGAATAAGTTCCTTCCGAAAACAGAAACATTTGCAGAAGAAATGAAGGTTTTATCGAGCAATGAGTTGTTAAAACGGTAGGAGAATGATATCTCGCGCAGCTTAATAAAAGTACGTGGTATTATTCTGGTACTTTCAATAGGTTTGTTAACGTTTGCCGAGTAATATTCGTGCCAGTTATCTACAACCGCTGTGGAATTCTCAACATAAGAAGTAACCACACCCTCTGCATCTTTTACTTCGGTTACCGAATTTGGAATTACATAAGGTCGTCTATCGTTAACGGTAGATTGTTCATTGTTCCCAGACCAGAATGTTGCGCCGGCAGTATTGGAATACATTACACCACCTTCCTGATAATCGAGTAAAAATGAGAAGGTAAATCCTTTGTATTTAAGTGTATTGGTTAAGGACATATTGTAATCGGGAACTGAAGAGCCCACATATTTTTTCTCACCTTCGACTGGCAAACCGTTGTCGCCAACAATAATTTGCCCTTCGGGAGAATACTTGTAATCTGGTATTCGGTACATTCCTAATTGTTCACCTGGAATGGCAACAAACTCGGTTTCGTAAGCTGAATTAATTAAATACTCCGAAACACCTAGTTCATCAGATAATTCATCTAATACCATATTAGCTTTGTTAAACATATAGATAAGATCCCAAGTGAAATTTTGAGTTTTTATGGGCGTTACATTTAGTAATAGTTCTATTCCATCGTTGGTTATTTGCCCAAGGTTTGCTGTAATTTCGCGATAACCCGATGAAGCAGCAATGTTAGCCGACATAATTAAATCGGTAGTTGTTTTTTTATAGTACGCAAAGTCAACTCCTACGCGATTTGTAAAAAATCGTAAATCTGTTCCAATCTCAAATTCTTTTGAGATCTCTGGTTTTAATCCCTCATTGCCCAAACGTCGGTATTTCTCGTAAGCAGGAACTCCACCAACCGGATAGTTTGTAAATCCAAATCCACCCGCTCGTAAAATTGAAGGTCGATAGATTTCGGAAGTCATATACGGAGCCGCATCATTACCTGCAAATGCGTAACTAACGCGTAATTTACCATACGATATTGTTTTACTTTTAGGCAAGAGATCGGTAAATATAAATCCCATGGTTGCTCCTGGATAGAAGAACGAGTTGTTTCCAATTGGTAAAGTCGAAGACCAGTCGTTACGCGCCTGAAGATTCACGAATAGGAAGTCGTTAAATTCTAATCCCACCTGACCAAAAACACCAACTAATCGACGTTTATTTTCGCTGGTATATACTTCGGCAGCGCCGCTAATGTTTCCTACGTTATAGTATTCAGGAACCACCAGACCTTTCGAAACAATGTTGTTACGTTTAAACGAACGTTGGTTTATGTTATTTCCCAGAAGAACGTTGTATCGCAAATTTCCTCCGAAAGCATCTACCTCATTATTATAGGTTATAATTATATCACTGTTCAATTGGGTGTGGTATCTGGCTTCTTCTTTCACGGCACCTGCAACATCGTTAATTGTTCCATTGTTGTTCGAACCCGGAGTTGTTTTTGCAATTGCTCCATGAACCTTTGAGAAACGAGAATAGGTATCTAATCCTCCGGTAAATGAAATATCAAGCCCTTCCAAAATATTCTGAGTAATATTTAGGTTTGCTAAAATTCTGTTCTGATCCGCTTTTGCACCAGTTTCGTTTAATGTGAAATAAGGATTTTGTGCATAACCATTGTAGTAGTTATCCAGGTTGTTGAATTTCGCTTTATAGTCCCTATAATCGGGTAGGTAGTGGTTTACCGGTTGGTACAAAATATCGGAATATATTACTGCTCCGGTTCCTGCATCATCTCCCTGTCCGGTAGGAATTGTTTTCTGCTTTCGATTAATATATGTCATCCCAAAATTGAATTTGGTTTTCTCCGTGCCACCATTTCCTTTAAACGATAAGGTGTTGCGGTCTAAAATATCTACGTCCTTTGGTAAAACGCCATCATTTTTAGAGGAGGCAGCAGATACGTACCAACCAATTAAGTCGTTTCCACCAGAAACTGCCAATGAATTATTCAATGAGTAACCATATTCGTACACATCGCGTATCCCATTTTCTTTGTAAGAGAAAGGAGCAATTTGTTGAGAGTTATCAACTATGTACCCGGTAAGCCGGTCGCTACCATCCATAATCGGCCCCCAGCTACCATTCTCTTTCGAGTCATAGGTGCCACTCCAGCCTTGCCCAAATTTACTTTGGAAATAGGGCAGGCGCCCCACATCGGTAAACGCCGATGAACTCGAAAAGTCAACTCTTAAATCCTGTCCTTTTGCCCCTTTTTTTGTCGTAATCATTATTACGCCATTAGCAGCTCTCGAACCGTATAAATTTGAGGCAGCCGCACCTTTTAATACCGAAATCGTTTCAATATCGTTAGGGTTAATATCAGCGGCCGCATTACCAAAGTCAACTTTAGCATTTACGTTCATCGAATTTTCGGTAGCATTTCCACTACCAAACGAGTTGTTAATAGGAACTCCATCGACAACATAAAGTGGTTGGTTACTTTGGGTAATGGATGATAATCCGCGGACAATTACCCGGGTTGCGGCTCCGGGTGCTCCAGAGCCTGCCGAAATTGAAACACCAGCAACTTTACCTTGTAAGGCTTTTGTGGCGTCGGTTATTCCAACGTTCCCGAAATCATCAGCGCTAAATTCTGCAACGGAATATCCAAGAGCCTTTTTGTCTCTTTTAATTCCCATTGCGGTTACTACAACCTCCCCGACACCAATTGACTCGGTTTCGAGAGCAACATTGTAGGTTGAATTTTCAGTAACGGTAAGCTCTTTGTTTTTCATACCAACAAAAGAGAATACCAATACTTCGTTTAACGGAACTGTTAAGGTGTAGTTCCCATCAATGTCTGTGGTTGTTCCGGAGGTAGTCCCCTTCACCACAACCGAAACGCCAGGAACCGGTAGACCATCGTCTAACGACGTTACCGTTCCCCTAATTTGCTTTGTTTGGGCGAATATTGTACTCACTCCAATACCCAAAGCCACAACTAATAGAAGTAGTTTTTTCATAGATTAAAATTTATGTTAACACTAAAGCTTTTATTACTCTTCGCTTTAATCTCTTAGTCAAAAAAAGAAAACTCCCGTCGGGGAAACGGGAGTTTGAATATCTGCCAGCCGGCCAGATACATACACTTTTTACATTTTCATTGCTGTTTAATTCTATTTCTATGTAAAAAAATGGAGTGTTACTTTAATACTGTTTTCCCCGAACTCCCCTGTTTTGCTATTTGTTTGTTGGAAATTGTCGTTGGTTGTTTTCCAAGTTGTTTCTGTTTTTGTCAAACATAAGGAATTGGAGAATGCAGTGTTTTTTTTATCAACCAACAGCAAAAAACAAGGAACTAAAGTTGGATTTGGGAGGACATGATGTATATCATGTTTCCTTTTGTCGTTTACAGATGAAACAAAGGTGTTTGTAGACCAAGGGTTACCTTATGTACATAAAAAAGGCGGGAACAAGTCCCGCCTGGTTAATACGATTAAGCCGCAATGTCGGCAAAAGCTTCTGCCAATACATTCGGATACATTTTTTGAAATTGTTGAATACACCAGGTATATAAATCTTGTACCTGATCTGGTTCTACCCAATCAATGCATTTGTTTAATTCTTTTCTGAACAACTCTCTGCTAAAACTTACCTTGGGTAGAATTACTTTCGCGTATTCCAGCATCGTTATCTGTTTTAATTGTTGTTATCAAGTTAACACCAAAAAATGAATTTTCGTATGTTTTATTGCTGCCTTTAACACTAATTAACGGAGCTTGTAAAACATACTGGCTTTATCAATTTGAAAACATGTACGTTACGATAAAAATGACGTTTTCTGTTTGAAAACATACTTATTGGTGAACCTTTTTTGCACAGCCATTGAATACACTAATTAAGCAGGCGAAAGTATATTCTTAACAAATTGAGTAACAGTTTTTTCTATTTTTCTATCAGCGTTAAACGAACTTACAAACGCACTTCCAATAATTGCTCCATGCGCGTATTTACAGGCATTTGCAAAGGTTGCATTGTCCGAAATCCCAAAACCAATTACTGTGGGGTTTTTTAATTTCATGTTTTTAATCCGTTCAAAATAATCCTTTTGAAAGTCTTCCACTTTTTTACCTGCACCTGTTGTTGATGAGGATGAAACCATGTAAATAAACCCAGAGCAAGCTGCATCAATTTGTCGGATTCTGGCTTCTGACGTTTGTGGTGTTATCAGCAAAATATTGTGTAGGTTATTTGCTTCGAAAGTTGATGAGTACTCAGCTTCAAATTCATCCAAAGGAAGGTCGGGAAGAATGGCTCCATCTATTCCAATTTCGTTGCATTTTTCGCAGAATGCTTTTACTCCATATTGATAAACCGGATTGAAATATCCCATTATAACCAGCGGGATTGAAACCGATTTACGGATGGTTTTTAGTTGCTCGAAAAGCAGGTTTAAGCTCATGCCATTTTTTAAGGCAAGCTCACTACTTTTCTGAATGGTGGGGCCATCAGCAGTTGGATCTGAAAATGGCATTCCCACTTCAATGAGGTCGACACCATTCTTTTCTAATTCCTGAATAATTTTAACTGTATCGTTCAAATTTGGAAACCCGGCTGTAAAGTATACTGAAAGTATATTATTGGTTTTCTTTTCGAAAAGTGTGTTTATTCTGTTGTTCATTTTTTATGAATAGTCGGAAGACCGAAGACGGAAGACCGAAGTTTGTACTCAATACTAAAATCTCACTACTCGTTACTAATCTAATAGCCAAAATAGTTTAAGTAGGTTTCCATGTCTTTGTTGCCACTACCCGAAAGGTTAATAACATTCACATCATCGGGTTTCATATCAATTTTATCGAGGGCAGCCAAAGCATGTGCCGATTCTAACGCAGGTATAATCCCTTCTTTTTGCGTAAGTAATAACACGGCTTGAAGCACTTCTTCATCGGTAGCAGCCAGAAACTTTGCTCGACCCGTTTTGTGTAAATTGGCATGCATCGGCCCAATTCCCGGGTAATCTAATCCCGCAGAAATTGAGTAAGGTTCTACAATTTGTCCATCGTCGGTTTGCATTAACATGGTTTTACTCGAGTGTAATACGCCCGGTGAACCAACGCTTAAAGTAGCTGCAGTTTCATCGGTATCTACGCCTTTTCCTGCGGCTTCAATACCAATCAATTCAACCTGCTCATCGTCAAGGAAATGATAAAAAGCACCGGCAGCATTACTTCCGCCACCTACACATGCCAACACTCGCGTTGGAAATTCAGAGCCTGTTTGCTCTAAAAGTTGTTTTTTCATTTCAGCACTTATTACCGATTGAAAACGAGCAACCATGTCGGGATAGGGATGTGGCCCAACTACCGAGCCAATAATATAATGGGTATCTACAGGGTTATTAATCCAGTCGCGCATGGCTTCGTTAGTGGCATCCTTTAAGGTTTTATTTCCGCTGTGTACTGGAATTACCTCAGCACCCAACATTTTCATCTTTTTTACATTTGGTGCCTGACGCGAAACATCCAAGGCACCCATGTAAACGATACATTGAACTCCTTTTAAAGCACAAACGGTGGCTGTTGCAACACCATGCTGCCCGGCTCCGGTTTCAGCAATAATTCGGGTTTTACCCAGTTTTTGTGCCAGCAGAATTTGCCCAATGGTATTATTTAGTTTGTGCGAACCCGTGTGGTTTAAATCCTCACGTTTCAAATAAATTTTACTGCCATAATGTTCCGATAAACGGCTTGCAAAATAAAGTGGCGAAGGTCGTCCCACATAGTCTTTTAATAGCTGGTCGAATTCACCTTTGAATTCTGACGATTCTATAATCTCTAAATAACGGCGCTTTAATTCGTCGATGTTAGTGTACATCATTTCGGGAATCCATGCCCCGCCGAATTCGCCGTAGTATCCTTTTTCGTTAACTTGGTAATTCATAATTAAAAGCTAGAAGTTGGAAGTTAGAAGACCGAAGTTGGATTGTCAACCCCGAATATTCGCTATTCCAATTATTATTTTTTTAATTCGTCTATAAACTGTTTTAGTTTCTCTATGTTTTTTAAACCCGGTTCGTCTTCAAAACCGCTGTTTAGGTCAACACCGGTAAATTTCGGATGATTAATTGCTTTAATTGCTTTTGCATCGTCGGGGCCAATTCCACCACTTAGGAAAAATGGTTTGTGACCTTTATATTTTTCAAGAATTTTCCAATCGAATTTTTGCCCTGATCCACCGGGCTGACTTGTTTTGGTATCAAACAAAAAACAATCGGCTACTTTTTCCCAGGCTTTTGTATCCGAGAATTTGAACTTCTCGTTTAAGTTAAAGGCTTTAATAATTTTTAATCCCTGACTTTTTATAATGCCACAAGTTTTGGGGTTCTCTTTGCCGTGAAGTTGCACATATTCGAATCCCATATTTTTGGCTAATCCCATAATTTCAAATGCATTTTCATTGACAAATACACCCACTTTGGCTTTGTCAGTATTGAATAGACCACTATCAGGAGTATCGCCTACAAACCGTTTTGATGGTGCGTAAAAGATGTAACCCAGTAAATCGACTCCAAGTTTTTCAATTTGTTCCCGATTTTCGGTGATTTTCATTCCGCAAACCTTTATTCTTAGTTTTCTAGTTGCCATTACCATTATTTTAGTTTCACCTCGAATCTACACAAGGGGTAAGTATTTATTTCCTTAATTCCTTAATTAATTGTTTACACGCTTCTCCTGGATTATCGGTCTTCATAAAAGTTTCTCCAATTAAAAATCCTTTAAAACCATGTTTGCGCAAGTACTTTATTTCTTCTACACCTTTTAAACCACTCTCCGATATTTTTACAAATTTCTGAGGAATAAGTTTCGATAATTCTACTGAAGTTTCAACACTTACCTCAAATGTTTTTAAGTTACGGTTATTTACACCCACAACATCAACATAATCGTTTACTACTTTCAGCTCTTCAGCGTTGTGAATTTCCATTAAAACATCCATTCCCAGTTCTTTTGCTTTTTTTGCCAGTTCTAAAGCTTTTTCTTTTGAAAGACAGGCAGCTATTAGCAAAATAACATCGGCACCATACGCTTTTGCCTCCACTATTTGGTAGGTGTCAATCATAAAATCTTTACGAAGAATAGGAATATTTGGGTTGGTCTCGCGTGCTTTTGAAAGGTTAGCCAAGTTTCCTCCAAAATATTCGTAATCGGTTAAAACTGATAAACACGATACTCCAGCTTCTACATAAGCTTTTGTAACCTCTTCAACTTTTGCTTTAATATTGATTTCACCTTTTGATGGTGATTTTTGTTTGAATTCCGAAATAATTCCTGAAGCACCCTGTTTTAAAAGATTTGTTTTTAGCGAGTTGCATTTCCTACTAAAAAGCGGATACTTTTCCAGTTGAGCTTCACTAACCACTTTCTTTTGCTTAGCTACTTCAAGCTTTTTTGTTTCTATTATTTTATCGAGAATATTCATTATCCTTTTTTTTTTGATTGTCATTTCGAAAGAGGTACGAATGAGAAATCCGTCACCTAAAAGATACAGACTTCTCCTCCCTCGTCGTCGAAATGATAACTTTATTTGTTAGTTATCGCTTTTAGTTTATTGAACGCTTGGCCGCTCTGCAACGATTCTTTTGCCATTTCAACACAGTCTAATAACGACTTTTCAGGATACACAAGATTTAGTGCTAAAGCAGCGTTGGCCACTACAACATTATTTTGTGCTTCCGTTCCATTGCCTTTTAGAATGTCAATAAAAATCTTAGCTGCATCTTCAACCGAATTTCCACCAAACAGACTCTCTGGATTTAATTGCTGCATTCCAAAATCGCTGGGTGCAATGTTTATTTCCTTTCCCTTTGATGCAAAATGCGTGTCGGCAGTAAGAGAAACTTCATCATAACCATCAAGACTATTTACTATTGCAAAATCGATGTCTAGAGTTTCGTATACGTTTTTGTAGTGCTCGAAATTTTCATTGTTGTTTACGCCAATCAATTGGTATTTGGGCGATGAAGGATTTATCATCGGCCCCAGAATATTAAAGAAAGTTGGAACTTTTAAAGCTCTTCGAACGGGAGCGATGTGTTTCATTGCCGGATGAAAAAGCGGTGCATGTAAAAAACAAAATCCGCCTTTATCGAGGTCGCTTTTAAGTTTATCAATGTCATTACTAAATTGGTAGCCAAAAAATTCTAAAACGTTTGATGAGCCACTGGTAGAACTTGATGCATAATTACCGTGCTTGGTTACATTTACTCCAGCGCCTGCAATAATAAAACACGAAAGCGTGGAAATATTAAAGGTGTTTTTACCATCACCTCCAGTACCAACTACATCAATTCCATTGTAAGCAGCAAGATCAACTTTTGAACTTAGTTCAACCATGGCATCTCGAAATCCGGCCAATTCTTCCGATTCAATAGCACGCATTCTAAATACTGTAAGGAAGGATGCAAATTCGGCTTCGGAATGCATACCCTTTCCAACCTCGATGAGGGCAGTTTTTGCTTCTTCACGAGTGAGTTTGTTACCTGCAAATAAGTATTGTAGCGTATTTTTCATTTTTATTGTTTTTTGTTGGTCAGAAAATGTATTCGTAGCAGAGACAAGGCATGCCTTGTCTTTACACTCAAATTACTGTAAACTGCGACTGAATACTACAAATCAAGCCAGTTCTCAATTATTTTTTCGCCAAGTGGTGTTAGCACCGATTCGGGGTGAAACTGCACACTTTGTACATCGTATTTATTGTGTTGCATGGACATAATTAAACCATTTTTATCGTAGCTGGTAACCTTAAAACATTTTGGCAATTGTTCCGATTTTACAATCCACGAGTGGTAGCGGCCAACATCGAAAGTATTGGGTAAACCTTTAAATAAAACCGATTTGTTATTGGTTAACATTACCGGAGTTGCAATTCCGTGTAAAACACGATTCATATT
>JAUVDE010000428.1 GCA_030595485.1 Draconibacterium sp. | reverse complement strand
CGTAAAAGCAGAACGCAAAAATACATTAATCTATCGGAGAAAAAACTGAGAGCATTTTATGAAAAGCAATTAGGATCGGAGCAATCGGCACTTTTTGAAGCTCAGAAAAACAAGGAAAAGATAGTTGGATTTACAGAAAACTATGTAAAAGTTGAGGTACCCTACAACGAAAGTCTGGTAAACCAATTAGGCACCGTAAAATTAAAATCAATTCTCCCAAGCGGTAATGTTGCTGTAGAAATCATCGATTAAATTTCCCTACTTTTACTCCAAACACATTTCAATATGAATTACAAAGAACTTTGTTTTCAGGTGCAGGATATTGCACGCACGGCAGGTAATTTTATTCGAGAAGAACAGAAGAATATCTCAGAAAAAAGTATTGAACTTAAAAGTGCAGCCAGCCTTGTTAGCTATGTGGACAAAACAGCTGAACAACAAATTGTTTCGGCACTAAAGAAACTGATTTCCGATTGCGGTTTTGTGGCCGAAGAAGGAACAGCAGAATCAAACAATGAAAAATACACCTGGTTTGTCGATCCACTTGATGGAACAACAAATTACCTCCACGGACTTACCCCACACTCAGTAAGTATTGGTTTGGCCGATGGCGATGAATTGGTAATGGGTGTGGTTTACGAAGTGGGTGCCGACGAAATTTTTTATGCTTGGACAGGCAGCCCAGCATTTTGTAATGGTAAAGAAATCAAAGCTGCTACACGTTCAAAATCGGAGAATGCTTTAATTGCTACCGGTTTCCCCTACTACAATTTCGATAGAATAGACGACTACATTGAGGCCATGAAAGTTTTGATGCAAAGCACCCGTGGCATTCGCCGTTTCGGTTCGGCCGCCATCGACCTTTGTTACATTGCCGCAGGACGTTTCGATGGATTTTGGGAACATGCGCTTCATGCTTGGGATGTAGCAGCCGGAACCTTTATTCTACAACAGGCCGGTGGGAAAACTGTAGATTTTAACGGAGGCGAAAATTGGTTATTTGGAGGCGAAATTGTTTCGGCCAGTAATAGTTACTTTCCCGAGTTTTTTAATGTTGTCAATAAACATTTGGGCAAGAAATAATTCTTCGAGAAACTCTGTGTCTTCTTTGTGCTCTCTGTGGTAAAAATTGTAAATTGCAAAAAACATTCACAATGGCCGAAAAAGAAATTTCGCTTTTAAAAGAACAATTAGCACGCCTCGATGAAAAAAAGTTTGATTTAGAAGCGTGGAAAAATCACACCTTAATTTTTCTCGAACGCATTTTCGGAAAAGATAATTCCAAACTCAAACTTATTCAGGAATTGCATTACGATTATTCGAGCTGGAGTTTACGCGATACAGCCGCTGCGGGAAAAACAAAAGACAAAGACCCGGTAAAAATCCAGGCCCGTGAAATTCTTGGAGCTACAATATTAGAGTTGGAACGACTTGGCTTACCTGAAACTGAAGAAGACCAGCGAAAGGTATGGGTTTTACTTCAAGATGAATTAACAGGAAAGCAAATAAAAGAAGTCGAATCTATCCTGAAATCTAACGACGACGAAAAGGCAAAAAAAATTGGAAAGATTCTGGAAAATCTTGAAAAAGAAAACCTTTCTTTGCTAATCGCAAATCTACTTTTTACCTGATATTTATGAATAAAATTGCCATCGTTATTTTAAACTGGAACGGTGTTAAACTTTTCCCCGATTTCCTGCCTTCAATCATCAAACATTCACAAGGCGAAAACATTGAGATTATTGTTGCAGACAACGGATCTACAGATAACTCACTTGCATATCTAAAAGACAATTTCCCCACAGTAACCCAATTGGATTTGAAAAACAATTATGGTTTCGCCAAAGGTTACAATGTTGCATTGGAGCAAATTGATGCCGATTATTTTGTTCTTGTTAATTCGGATGTTAAAGTTGAGAAAGGATGGATTGAACCTTGCATTAAACAGTTTGAAAAGGATGAAAAAGTAGCTGCCGTACAACCTAAAGTTTTAAGTTCTAACGAGCCCGAATATTTTGAATATGCCGGAGCTGCCGGTGGTTTTATCGACAAGTTTGGATATCCCTTTTGCCGTGGACGAATTCTGAACAAGGTTGAAAAAGACGAAAATCAATACGATAATTCATCCGAAATTTTTTGGGCCACCGGAGCCTGCATGTTTATGCGTGCCCAAACGTTTAAAAACGCGGGTGGTTTAGACAGCGATTTTTGGGCGCACATGGAAGAAATTGATTTATGCTGGCGATTAAAAAACCAAGGCCACAAAATTGTTTACGAGCCACAAAGTGTAGTTTATCATCTGGGTGGAGGAACTTTAGAATATGGCAATCCGAAAAAGGTTTATCTCAATTTCAGAAATAACCTATTTATGCTCTACAAAAATCTGCCGAAAAAGAAATTCACACGTACCTTGCTTGCCCGAATGATTTTGGATGGTGCTGCAGGAGTAAAGTTTCTGTTAGGCATGGAGTTTAAAGCCTTTGGAGCAGTGTGTGGTGCACACATGGGTTTTTACAAAAACCTTGGCGAACTTCGAAAAAAGAGAAAAGCCTTGCTAACCAAAGTAATTGTTAATAATCACGAACAAATGTTCCCAAAAAGCATAATGAGGAAATTCTTTTTGCAGAAAAAGCATAAATTTACCGACTTAAATTTTTACCCGTAAACAATATGCAGAAACTAAAATTTACCGAACGCATTTACACCTACCAAATTGATTTTGTTGGTCATGTAAATAATATTATTTACGTACAATGGCTTGAGAATGCTCGTGTAAAACTTATTGAAGCAATGGGACTTACAATTTCTCAAATTGCCGAACAAGATGAAATACTACCCATTATTACCGAAACAATTATTCAGTACAAAAAGCCTTTCTTTTTAAGTAACGAAGTTCATGTTGAAGTTTGGGTTTCGGAAATGTTTAATGTGTCGTCTAATTTTAAGTTTCGTTTTCTGAATGAAAAGGGAGATGTGTGTTCCACTGCTCAACAAAAAGTTCTATTTATCGATAAAGCTAGCCAACGTCCTTCACGAAAAATTGTAAAATATAAAGAGAATTTTGAGCG
>JAUVDE010000415.1 GCA_030595485.1 Draconibacterium sp. | reverse complement strand
TTGCAAGACACCGTTAATTACAAAAAAGCCTTGGGCGGAGTACTTCAAAACACGCAGCAAACCGTATTTAACTATTGCGAACAGTTGGATGATGAAAGTGCATTTGATGCAAATCTTGAGCAAGAAATTAAAGACTTCCTCGAAAATAATTTGGGATTTAAACTTCCGACTAATTTTTCAGAAAAAGATAATGCTGCTAAAATAGAGTTTCTGAAAGAAAAACTGAATAGACCAATTCGAATTTGTGGTGTTGTAGAAAGTAAAGGTACTGGCGGCGGACCATTTTGGGTAAAACATTCCGATGGTTCAGAATCGTTACAACTGGTAGAAACCGATCAGGTCAACAAAGAGGATTCAGAACAAGTTACCATACTTCAATCGTCGTGCTACGCAAATATTACCGACTTGTTTTGCGGAGTAAAAAACTACAAAGGCGAGAAATTTGATTTAATGAAATATCGCGATTCTGACACCGGTTTTATTGCTAAAAAGTCCTTAAGCGGAAAACCTTTAAAAGCAATGGAATTACCCGGCTTGTGGAATGGAGCCATGAGCAATTGGAGCACTTGTTTTGTACAGGTTCCAATAACCACCTTTAATCCGGTTAAAACAGTTTTAGACCTTTTGAAGAAAGAACATCAAGGTATTCTGTAAGTTTTTTTGACAACCATTTTAGCACAAATCGGCAAGTAAGCTCAACTTTCAAATTGCATAATCATATAAAAATGTCAGACTCTAAACCAAAAATGATAAGTATTAACAAAACGAAACCGGTATTGGTTACAGGTGCAACAGGTTATGTTGCGGGTTGGTTAGTAAAAAAACTATTAGACGAAGGTATTACAGTTCACGCAGCAGTACGAAATCCAGACGCTAAAGAAAAACTAAAGTTTTTAGATGAACTGGCGGCCAAATCGAAAGGCGAAATCAAGTATTTTAAAAGCGACCTTTTAACTGAAGGTTCGTACGACGAAGCCATGAAAGACTGTGAGTTGGTATTTCACACTGCTTCGCCATTTACCATAGATATTAAGAACCCACAAAAAGAGTTGGTTGACCCGGCAAAATTGGGAACCCGAAACGTTTTGGAATCAGCCAATCGTACGGAGTCAGTAAAACGAGTGGTTGTAACAAGTAGCTGTGCTGCCATTTATGGAGACAATGCCGATTTAAAAAATACTCCCAATGGTGTTTTCACCGAAGATATTTGGAATACAACTTCTAACATCGGACACGGCGCATATTCCTACTCAAAAACTCTGGCCGAACAAGAAGCCTGGGAAATCAGCAAAAAACAAAGTCGCTGGAATTTGGTGGTCGTTAACCCAAGTTTAGTTATGGGGCCTGCCGTAAATCCACTTGCTGTAACATCCGAAAGTTTCAAATTGATAAAACAGTTTGGCGATGGTACTTTAAAACAAGGTGTGCCATCAATGGGTTGGGGAATTGTTGATGTTCGCGATTTGGCAGTAGCTCACTTTCAGGCCGGTTTTGTTCCCGGTGCAAAAGGACGACACATTACGTCAGGGTACAATACCACTTATTTTGAGTTAGCGAAAACATTGCAGCCTAAATACGCTAGTAAATATCCTATTCCGAAAAAAGAAATGCCTAAATGGCTAATTTGGTTATTGGGACCAATGATTAACAAAGCGCTTACCCGCAAGTTTGTTTCGCAAAACATAGGCTACCCATGGATTGGCGACAATACAAAAAGTAAAAAGGAACTGAGTGTAACTTACCGTCAGCTGGAAGAAACAATGAATGATATGTTTCAGCAACTGATTGACAACAAAATAATATAAGAATTTGGAAAAGGGGAACTAAGTTTTTGTGTAAACAAGGTTCATGGTGAAATCCGCCGATGAAGCGAATTGAATGCCAAGTTGGCGGGAAATTCCATCCCAATATTCTCCAATGTTATTGCTTTCCATGATTAACAAAATCCTCTTTCTATATTTTGTATGTAGAAAATCAACACATATTCTATACTAAATAATTTTTTTCACTAGATTTGTCTCATTATTAAATTATTTTAATAACTGCATTATGAACAAACTAGTTACGTTATTTTTTCTTCTCGCTTTTGCTTGGGGATGCCAATCAAAATACCCCGAAGTACCCAAAACTTACCATACCCTTTTAGATGAAGCTTTTGTTAAAGCCGGTGAAAACACAGCCGAAATACAACGAGCGCTGACTGAAGCTCCCAAAGAACAAAAGGAAGGTATGGCTTTTATAATAAGTTACATGCCCCAACGCGACCTTACAACTTTAAAGGCTGATTTTCTACTTGAAAACTCCGATTATGCCTACAAAGCTCGTGAGAAATACGCCTGGTGTGCGGCCTTGCCCGATTCAGTTTTCTTTAACGAAGTCCTTCCCTATGCTAATATTTCGGAAAACCGCGACGCCTGGCGAAAGAATTTTTACGAACGATTTGCAAAATACACCGAGGGAAAAGAAAACATGGTTGATGCCCTAATGGAAATTGCCCGTAACATAAAAGACGAAGTAGATGTGGAATACAATACCAAACGTTCATGTGTTGACATTAGCCCTTTGCAGGCGATGAAAGAGAACATGGCTACTTGTACCGGTTTATCTATCCTTTTAACCGATGCCTACCGAGCTGTTGGAATTCCATCGCGTTTGGCAGGAACAGCCATGTGGACCAACTACCGGGGCAACCACACCTGGAGCGAAGTTTTAATTGAAGAAGAATGGCAGTTTATTGAATATTATCCTGATACTTTGAATAAATCGTGGTTTTTAGCTGACGCCGGAAAAGCAGATCCCGACAATATGTTGCATTGGGTATACGCAGCTTCCTACAAACCTACCGGAATACCTTATTACGCCGCTCCCGATGGAAGCATTATGGAAGTAGTTGAAGTAAACAAATTACCCGAAGAAGTGCGCCCACGTTTTCAGAAAATGAAAGAGAGAAATGGGAAAAAAGCAGAGACATTTGCATGGGGACATAACGTAACTCAACGCTATATCGATTTGTACCAGGAATCAATTAAAAACAGTCAACTTAAAGAAGATCAGTTAATGGCTAACGTGGTAGTTTTTACCGGTGCCAACACTTCAAAAAGCGAATCTCGGATAAGCTGTCGGGTTGATGTTTCATTAAACGACAAAGCTTTAAACTTTGGTTATTCTCCTCGTAAAACGGATGACATGAACCAGTTTCTTCAATTCAAACTGAATAAGAATACAAGCTATAAATTTGTTGTTAGCAACCCCGAAAACAAAATCAATAAAG
>JAUVDE010000109.1 GCA_030595485.1 Draconibacterium sp. | reverse complement strand
GATTACCTTTTTCATCCATATTAAAAACATAAATGGGTAAATTATTTTCCTTACACAAGGTTGTTGCGGTGAGATCCATTATTCTAAGGTTTCGCTTGTAAATTTCGTCGAAACTTATCTTATCAAATTTAGTTGCGTTGGCATCTTTTTCAGGATCGGCGGTATAAATACCATCAACGCGTGTACCTTTTAACATCACTTCGGCTTCAATTTCAATGCCGCGCAAAGCACTTGCAGTATCGGTTGTGAAATAGGGGTTACCTGTTCCACCAGAAATAATTACCACTTCACCATTCGTCAAAGCTTCAACCGCTTTTTCTTTGGTATAGTATTCACCAACAGGCTCCATTCTAATAGCAGTAAGAACTTTAGATTTTAAGCCGGCATTTACTAGCGCCGAATTTAAGGCCAAACTGTTAATAACTGTGGCTAACATTCCCATTTGGTCACCTTTAACACGGTCGAATCCTTTTGCTGCTCCACTTAATCCACGGAAAATATTCCCTCCACCAATTACAATCCCAACCTGAACGCCTGATTTTACGATTTCAGCAATTTGCTCGGCATAATCACCCAAGCGATTTTGGTCAATTCCATATTGTTGATCGCCCATTAAGGACTCGCCACTCAGTTTCAAAAGAATGCGTTTGTACTTTGCCATATCTGTTTTTGTTTTTGTCTATGGACAAAGATAACAACCTGAGTTCGATTGTAAAATATTTTCACAGAAAGTCATTGTGTCGTTTAAGGTGTAAAATGAAAGTGTACAAAAAGAGCACAATTGCTATTCAATTATTTTGATAGAAATTCAAAACATCATCAAAATAAATTATATCAAATATGCTGGCAATTTAGACTATCTCAATTCCTTTCTCTTTGCACAATTCAATTGATAATTCGCTCAGTTTATATTTCTGAATTTTGCCACTGGCAGTCATCGGAAATTCATCAACAAAGAATATGTATTTCGGAATTTTAAAACGTGCAATATTTCCACGGCAGTAATCAAGCACTTCTTCTTCACTCAAGTGCTCGCCTTTTTTAAGTTTAATAAAAGCACCAACAGCCTCCCCATATTTTGCACTTGGAACTCCGGCTACTTCAACCGCTTCAATTTGCGGTAAACTATATAAATAATTTTCTATTTCGCGTGGATAAATATTCTCGCCACCACGAATAATCATATCTTTTATCCTTCCGGTAATTCGGTAAAATCCATCTTCTGTTTTTACGGCCAAATCGCCCGAATGCAACCAACCTTCTTTATCAATTGCTTTGGCGGTTTCCTCGGGATTATTGTAATAACCCTTCATTACATTATAACCACGGCAACATATTTCGCCTTGTTCTTCCGCAGCACACAATTCACCCGTCTCAGGATTTACAATTTTCACTTCCACATTCGGAAATTCAAAACCTACTGTTGTGGCACGTACTTCTACGGAGTTATGTGTGCGTGTGGCAGTCATTCCCGGAGATGTTTCGGTAAGTCCGTACACAATAATAATATCTTTCATGTTCATTTTATCCATCACCTGGCGCATGGTTTCAATGGGGCAAAGTGCACCCGCCATAATACCTGTTCGTAACGACGACAAATCGAACATATCGAACATGGGGTGATTTAACTCGGCAATAAACATGGTTGGAACTCCGTAAAGAGCGGTGCATTTTTCCTTTTGCACCGAAGCCAAAACCATTAATGGATCGAAATCTTCGGTAAAAACCATGGTAGCCCCGTGCGAGACAATGGCGCAAACAGCTAACACACAACCAAAACAATGAAACAAAGGCACACAAATCAAAAGTCGCTCATCTTCGGTATACTTCATCGATTCACCGGTTGCAAATCCATTGTTTAAAATATTATGATGCGTTAACATCACTCCTTTCGGAAAACCAGTGGTTCCCGAAGTATATTGCATATTAACCACATCCTGACAGTCTATGGTTTCTTTAACACTCTCCAATTCTAAATCATCGATGTGACTCCCCAACAAAATAAGCTCCGAAGTGCTGTACATTCCTCGATGTTTCTGCTGACCAATAAAACCAACATTCTTCAGTTCAGGATATTTTTCGCTGTTTAGCTCGCCACGTGCTTGGCTTTTTAATTCGGGCACCAGCTCAAACATCATTTGTACGTAATCACTATCGCGATAGCCATCAATTAAAAAGAGTGAATTTATATCGGCATTTTTCAGCAAATAGTCTAACTCCGAAAGTTTATAATTGGTATTAATGGTAACCAATATTGCTCCAATTTTTGCGGTGGCAAACATTAAGGTTGTCCAGTCGGGCACATTTTTAGCCCAAATTCCCACTTTGTCGCCAGGTTTAATTCCAATAAAAAGTAAACCTTTTGCCAGTTGATCAACACGAGCATTAAATTGACCATAGGTAAAACGTAAATCACGATCGGGATAAACAATAAAATCTTTATCGGGAGTTTCAAATGCCCATTTTTCGAGCATGCTCCCTAAAGTATAATCGAGTAATTGCATGTTGTTTGCTTAAAAACGTGACTAAACAGGCGTATAAACTACCGCCAAAATTTTTGCCGATTGATTAGCTGCAGCGTGTACATTGTGCGCAACCACCGAATCGAGATAGATTGTATCGCCTTTTTCGAGTTGATAAATATCTTTTCCGTAGTTTATTTCAACAGCACCTTCCAATACATAAATAAACTCTTCACCCTCGTGCGACGAAAGTTTATAATCCGATTCGCTTGAGGCCGCAATATCAATAAAAAATGGTTCCATGTGTCGTCCGGCTTTTGCTTGTGCCAACGAAAAGAAATTCAGATGCTCACGCGTTGAATCGTCTTTGGTAGAAAAACTCGAACTCAATGTTTTGTCTTCCGCTTTTACCACAACCGGCCCAATTTTTTCCTGATCATCGAGAAATGTACCAATACGAACCCCAAAAGCACGCGAAATTTTTATAAGATGCCCCAGCGAAGGAACAGTTCCCTTTTCTTCAATTTGCTCCAATTGCTCAATATCCAGATTCGCCTGAAGTGCCAAATCTGCTCGTTCAATTTTTCTGAATTCGCGAAATTCTTTGATTTTTTTACCGATTTTTTTGTGGCTCATTATCTTTGGTTTTTATTTTCGTTCTACAAAAATAAAGATAGAATTTATAATTAAAAGCTGTAGGTATAAAAAAGTAGAAGCTGCCCGAAAATTAAGCGGCTTCTCTTCTTAATTATCGAAACTTTATTTTTTTATTGTTTTCTATTTAAAGCTTGCGCAAGTTTTAAGAAAAGCCGGTGACAAACGGATATCACAAATTCTTTATAAACCATAGTATTGTGCTTGTAAGTAGCAGTAAATCAGAAATCCGACATAAGTCTCTGAGTTGTCGTTTTTATTTCTTTGACATTGTCTTTATTAATACCACATTCTTTAGCTATTGAATCCCATTCTTTAATTGCACATTGAACTTCATGGATAATCATTTCTCCATTTTTTAATCCAAAGTGTTGTGCCAATTTCATTAAATGCTTTTTTCCCGGATTTTGACTTTCTCCGGCAATCATTGTGCTATGGAAACCATAGGATGAATAGGAAAAGGTGAGGTCGTAGGCAGGGGCAAATGTCCATTCACCATTTACATCCATCAGAAATGAGAAGTTTTTACTATGGTCATCGCGGTTGTGAGCAAATACATTAAAAGCTGCAAGCCTGAAAACTTTTTCGTATGTTTTTACGTGTTTTTCTAATCTAAAAGCGCAATCCATTAAATGTCCGTAGTCCATGGTACTTGCTCTAAAGTTGTCGTGTATAAGGCCGGATGCGGTATGTACATGAAGCCGGTTGTTTTCGACCCTATCAAATCTTTTTGTTCCAAAATATACCTGTCCCGATTTTCCTTCAAATAGTTTGCATTCACTCATTTCAATCCCGGCATTGACTGCCATTTTATGGTAAGCATATTCAATTTTTGCTATTTCCATATTATCAGATGATGATGGGAATTTGATTATCCAATCTTCAAATCCTTCAGGTAGATTGTTCGTCCCATGAATTAATTCATTTGTTTGAGGATTATATCCAACAAATATTTTGGGCCTGGCTCCGCCCGAAGAACCTCCAAGAACAAAAAGTTCTTCAATTATATCGGAACTTGTTCCTTGCAGAATGCGGTTTGTTTCATTTGCAATGTAATCTAAATCAGGCATAAGGGAGAGGTCGGATTGTGTTTCTATTTCCGGTTGGTAAGTCAATGCCCCCATCCCGTTTATTCCAACATAGGCTAAACGGTCGAGAGGAGTTATTTGGGCAATATTAATTCCTTTTGATATTAAAGTTCTCTCTAATAATAACCGACCCCAGCCGTCTGGAAGTGAATCATTGTAAACACCAAATATGCCATTAAAAGGTTCTTTGTCTGTAGCTATTATTCCTCCGTTAAAGGGAAGTTTTATTGGGGATATATTCAATCCTGTTTGTAAGAAATCAGAGTTATATCGGAAGTAAATATTTTGTTTTGATAGAACCAGTTCACCAACGCTAAATTTACGTCCTTCAATGTGCAACGAAACAAATATTTTAGTTATACCTGTCATTTTTATTATTTATTGGTGAATAGTTTTTCAATGTCATTCATGTTTTCTTTTGGTCGCAAAACATCATCAAAATCGTTTAATCTACCTAAAAAGTGTGTCAACTTTAACATCGATTCTAATGCGACTTTTCCTGTGTTCTCGAAACGTTTAAGACTACCTAAAGATACTCCTGAACGTTCTGCCATTTCAGATTGAGATAGCTTGAGTTTTTTACGCAAAGTTTTATGTCTCTGGGCAAGTTCTAAACAGATTTCTAATGGACTTGGTTCTAATGAATACATAAAGTGCATATCTAATATATTAGCTAAAATTACTAAAAAGAACATTAAGCAGCTAATATAATAGCTATTATTCGCTCGTAACTGTTTTTAATGAATAATTACTCCGTGCCTCCAGTAACTTCATTCCAGTCGTTCACCTCACTCGACCCATTCAGTAGATTTCTAAAAAGAGCTTAAACCGGATAAAATCTAATTTCTTTAAAAAACACATGGCAATCGCAAGTATTTAATCTGGATTGTGTCAAACCATTATTAGAAGTTTTTTAAAAACACAATTAAAATAATTAAAACATGAAAAATTTAAGAAAACTAGTAAGTTTATTTTTAGTAGTAGCAGCAGGTTTGTTTATGCTCAATTCGTGCAATAAAGATGATGTTGCAGCCGAGGAAGTAATTTCAAAAACTACAGTATCCGATTACATAAGCATGATTAATTCATTTTCGTTATCGACGGTAGAGGAAATAACAAGTAGCAATGATGGATTAAAATCGGCAACTCTTGTGGATTGTTTATCAGTAACGATCCACGAAAATGAAGATGGCGAATTTTGGCCACGTAATTGGACGCTCGACTATGGTACTGAAAATTGTGAGTGTTTCCTTGGTAACAACAAAAGAGGAAAAATTAATGTAAGTATATCCGACTGGTGGAAAAATGAAGGTTCGTTCAAAGAAATCACTTTTGAAGATTTTTATATGAATGACAATAAAATGGAAGGCGTAAAAACCACGCTTAACACCGGATTAAATGAAAGAGGCAACTTAACTTTTACTAAAAAAGTTACCGATGCTAAACTTACTTACCCTGACGAATCGGTAATTACCTGGGTTTGCGAAAAGTTTAGCGAACAAGTTGAAGGTGGAGCTACCCTTTTGTTTGCCGATGATGTGTGGGCAGTAACCGGTTCGGGTTCGGGTATAAATCTTGATGAGAAAAGTTACACAATGGAAATTACTACTGCATTAGTTTATAAAAATGGTTGTTTTTATCCGCTTAGTGGAATTATGGAAATTTCAACCGAAGGCGAAGACCTGAAAGTAATTAATTATGGCGATGGTGAATGTGACAATATTGTTACTGTTAGCGTTGGCAATGTTACTGAAACAGTTGAATTATAATAACTTGAATGCAAATATATAAATTGAAGAATATATTTTAAATTGGAATATTAACGGGAAATATTATTTGTTAATATTCCAATTTTGTCTTCAAATTAAATGATGGGTTCTAAAAAAAAATATGTTAAGAATAGATCACTTTCTGAGAAAAGTGCTTCAGATGTAATTACTTCACAAGAACAATTCGCTGAAAATTTTGTAATATAACTAAGTACTAATTCAACAGAGAGACGTTAAAAATCAATACAATATGAAGATCACAGAAGAAATTAAAATTAGCGACAATGGTTTTGTTTTTAATTCGAAAACAGGCGATTCGTTTAATCTAAATCCATTCGGGTTAGAGTTAATAAAACAAATTGCTGAAGACAAAGATTTTGAAAGTATCCGCAATGTAATGCTTGAAAAATATGACGTGGACGACCTGACTATGGAAAAAGATTACTACGAGTTTTATGCGATGTTAAAACATCACCAAATTATTGCACAGGACGATTCTTTGGATTTTAAATAACATAGAATTATGTCGAAACAAAAACTAACATTGGCAGTTACGGGATTAAATAATACCGACAATCCGGGACCGGGAGTGCCGGTTATTCGCGGGGCAAAAGAGTCTGAAGATTTTGATGTACGAGTAATTGGGCTGGTTTATGAAAACCTTGAACCCGGTATTTATATGGAAGATTTATGCGACCGTATTTTTCAAATTCCCTACCCATCTTCGGGTTCCGATGAATTAATTGAACGGGTTGAACAAATTCATCAACAAGAAAAAATTGATGTGTTGATTCCCAATTTCGATGCCGAGCTTTTTTCTTTTATGAAATACGAGCAACGTTTATTAGATCAGGGAATTCATACTTTTTTACCTTCGCTTAAACAGTTTCAGGAACGCGAAAAAGACCAGCTTGCAAAGTATGGTGAGAAGTACGGAGTGAAAGTTCCGGGAAGTATAAATCTTGGCAGTGTTGGGCAAATTTCTGAAATGGAGGATAAGTTTGATTACCCGGTAATGATAAAAGGGCAATTTTACGATGCCTACGAAGCAGGAAATGAGGAGCAGGTAAAACAGGCCTTTTTTAAAATTTCAGCCAAATGGGGTTTCCCGGTAATTGCCCAGGAATTTGTTAAAGGTACCGAAGTAAATGTAATTGCGCTGGGCGATGGAAAAGGAAATACAATTGCTGCCGTACCCATGCGCAAACAATATATTACCGACAAAGGAAAAGCCTGGGGTGGAATTACCCTGGCCGATGATAAAATGATGAAACTTACCCGTATGCTAATCCAAAAAACAAAATGGAAAGGCGGAATGGAGCTCGAGCTAATTAAAACAAATAGTGGGGAATATAATTTAATTGAAATTAACCCCCGAATTCCGGCATGGGTTTACCTCGCAGTTGGAGCCGGGCAAAATATTCCCGACGCTTTAATAAAGCTGGCACTGGGCTGGGATGTTAAACCAATGACCGAGTATAAAATAGGAAAAATGTTTGTACGTTATTCTTATGACATGATTGTGGATTTAGAAAAGTTTGCAGCTATTTCGATAAATAAAGAAATTTAACACTTTGATGTTTGATAAAGAAATAACATTAAATGAATTACGTAAAATACACTTCGACTTCGCTCAGTGTGACGGTCACAGTGAGCGGAGTCGAACTGTGAATCAATAAGATTTAATTTAAATCTGCATAGCAACAAAAAATAATTAATAATGAGCAAGTTAAAATACGAAAAACCAGTTATTAGCAAAATAACAGCAGGAGTTCCCAATAAATTTGGAATGCCTGCAAAACAAAGAATAATTTCTGAAATCGATGGAATTCCGGTTCCTAAATTAATGGAGGATTTTGGTTCACCGGTATTTGTTATTTCTGAACAAACAATCAGAGATACTTATGCAGAAGCAAAACGTGCTTTTGAAACCCGCTACCCAAAAGTGCAGTTTGCCTGGTCGTACAAAACCAATTATTTAGATGCAGTTTGTAATGTTTTTCACGACGAAGGTTCGTGGGCCGAAGTTGTTTCAGGTTTCGAATTTCAAAAAGCACTTTCCAACGGTGTAAGTGGGTCGAACATTATTTTTAATGGTCCCGAAAAATCGGAAGAGGATTTAACGCTTGCCATTAACCACAATGCATGTATTCACATCGACCATTTCGATGAATTGTATTTGCTGATTGAAACTACCCGCAAACTCAATAAGAAAGCACGAGTTGCAATTCGTGTAAACCTCGATGCAGGAATTTATCCTATTTGGGACAGGTTTGGTTTTAACTACGAAAATGGTGAAGCGTGGAACGCAATTAACCGGATAATGTTAGCAGAAAATCTGGAAATGATTGGTTTGCACACCCACATCGGAACATATATTATGGTTGCTTCTGCTTATGCCGTGGCAGCTACAAAATTGTCGAATTTGTACATGGCAATTTACCGCAAATTCGACCACTGGTTAAAATACATTGATTTAGGTGGTGGTTTTGCCTCAAAAAATACATTGAAAGGTGCATACATGCCGGGGTCAGAAACCTGTCCTTCGTTTGACGAATATGCCGAAGCCATTTCAAATGCTATAATTTCATCTGAAATACCGCACGAAAATTTACCCGTTTTATTTATGGAAACCGGTCGCGCCTTAGTCGACGATGCCGGGTATTTGTTAACAACAGTTTTAGCAAATAAACGCTCCACACAAGGCCGTCGCACAATGGTTATTGATGCCGGCGTGAATTTGTTGTTTACTACGTTTTGGTATAATTTAGGTGTATTCCCAAGTAAAGAAGTTTCAACTCATGTTGAAGAATCTACCATTTACGGGCCGCTTTGTATGAACATTGATGTGATTCGCGATGCAATAAATTTCCCACAGTCAAAAGTTGGCGACCAGTTGGTTATTGAGCGGGTTGGTGCTTACAATATGACACAGTGGATGCAGTTTATTACCTTCAGGCCGAATGTGGTAATGATTGATTTAGAAGGAAAAGCTCATGTAATAAGGAGAAAAGAGAACCTTGATTCCCTTCAAAGTTTTGAAGTAGCTATAAAGAAATAAACAAGTAAATGAGAGGCAGCACCCTACAAGGTAAAGAAATTCTTTCTTCCGTATTGAATAGCTACTCGCAAGTATTTTTCTCATCATCGAAATTACTTGCCGTTTTTTTAATTCTTATTAATGTTTTAGTATATTTTTTTACTCATTACACTGATAGCGGTGT
>JAUVDE010000254.1 GCA_030595485.1 Draconibacterium sp. | reverse complement strand
TTTGTAGAAAGTGCTGTTCCGCTTAACAATCCGCCACCACCCACTGGCGCCATAATAATATCAAATTCACCTTTATCTTCAATTAATTCTTTGGCAGCTGTTCCTTGTCCGGCAATTACATGAAAATTATTGTAGGGATGCACTTCCGTTGCTCCGGTTTCTTGTATAACATTTGCCAATGTACTTTCTCGTGCCTCTAACGTAGGTTTACAAAAAGTAATGTTAGCACCGTAACCGGCAACTGCTTTCTTTTTAATTTCAGGTGAATTTTCGGGCATTACAATATGGGCAGCAACACCGCGCATTCGTGCTGCCAATGCCAAAGCTGCAGCATGATTTCCCGAAGAGTGAGTTGCAACACCTTTTCGCGCATCTTTTTCAGAAAGAGAAAATACTGCATTGCACGCCCCTCGGAATTTAAAGGCTCCTACTTTCTGGAAATTTTCGCATTTAAATAACAACTCAGCTCCAACAATCTCATTAATACTTATGGATGATAAAACAGGAGTTCGATGTGCATACTTCTGAATGATGTGGTGTGCAGCGTTAATATCAGCAAAAGTTGGAATATCCATATTATTCGGGTTTTGACAGTTTTTCGTTTAACAAATCGTAGTCGGTATTGTAAATCGATTGATTGGATAATTCCTTTATTCGTTTTAAACCGGAAACGTACAAGTAAATTACAAAGCCTACAAATACAATCGTCAGCCATTCATAACCGGTAAAAAGTATAAAATCGTAAATACCATGCAGTAGTATAGGAAAAGCAAGTGCCTTAAGTTTGAAGTTGGCCCGTTGTTTTTCGTAAAACTTTGCCAAGCCAAAATAAAAACCCATGGTGATACCGAAAATTGCATGTGCCGGAACTGCAGTTATTGCACGCATAACTCCGGTAGTTAAGCCGCCTTCCATTACATAAAGAACATTTTCAACAGCGGCAAAACCAAGTGACACATAAGTGGCATAAACAATCCCATCAAACTTTTCATTGAATTCGGGGCTTTTCCAAATTAACAGATAAAGGGCAATGTATTTAAACAGCTCCTCCGAAAAAGCAGCAACTACAAAAGCTTTCCAGGCTGTAGCCATTAAACCATAAAACAAAGTGGTAAATGAGCTAAGAAACTGTTCCAAAAATAGTATCGGAATTACTGTTAATCCACCAACAATGAGGGCAAACAGCAAAAGCCGAATAGGTTCTTTTTCATATTTGTCGCGGTAATAAATATAAGTGGCTATAATTACGACCGGGGCAAGTGCAACAATAAGTAGATTCATGCCTGTAAATTAGTTATTATCGTTAAAAAAGAATGCTCCAACGCCTTTTACGCCCGGTCGGGTTTTAAATACACCGCCCGAGTTTGGGTATTTTTCAAGCTCCTCTTTGCTATTGTCTTCGCGGGCAGTGGTAACATACAATGTCCCTAAATCGTCGTCGCCAAAAGCACATGAAGTAACATTTTTTGCAGGAACTTTAATGGTACGAACCAATTTGCCAGTCTCAGGATTCCAACATCCAACAGCGAAACCTCCCCACAGCGCTATCCACAAGTTTCCTTTTTCATCAATTGTCATTCCATCGGGCCAACCCATATCAGCTGGTATTTCCACAGCAACTTGTGGATTCGTGATATCACCTGTTTCATCGTCGTAATCATATCTCATTACCTGATGAGTTGGTGTATCGATGTAATACATTTTCGTTCGATCGATTGACCATACAATTCCATTTGAAATACTTACGTTCTCCACCATTTTATGAATCGACTTATCCATATTCAAGCGATAAAGTGCACCATTCTTTTTCGTGCCAACCGTACTCATGGTTCCTGCCCAAAATCGGCCAGCCGGATCACATTTGCCATCATTAAAACGATTGTTGAGTAAATTCTCTTCAGGATCAACAAGTAGCTTTTTAGAACCGGTTTTTATATCAAAAGAATATATTCCGTTCTGCAAGGCAACCAATACATTCCCCGACTCGGTTGGCACAACCGTTCCAATCAGCTGCCCAGTAAACATCTCTTTGTTATTACCCGTTTTTGGCTTATGAAAATTCAGTATTTTCCCTTTGATATTCACCCACATCAACTCGCTGGTTTTATAATTCCAAATGGCACCTTCCCCCAACTCCGATTTCGAGTCAATCACTAATTCCACTTCGAGCGACTTATTGGTTGAACATGCAGATATCATTATTAAAACGATTAATACAATGGAAAAAATTCTTTTCATTTTTGCGGCGATTGAAATGAGTGAGATTCCTGTTTAACGGGAATGATGGCCTTGAACGACTAAGGTATGTTTTGGCAAAGACAAGGCATGCCTTGTCTTTACAGCGCCCAAATGCCTGATTATTTAATACTCTGAATTAATTGTTTCATTATCAAGGTCATTTTTGGCTCAGCTTTCATAGCTACCTCCTGAACTTCTTCGTGCGATATTTCCACAATTTCACCTGGAACACCACTGTCGGTAACAATAGAAATACCAAATACTTTTAAATCCATATGAACCGCAACAATAACCTCGGGTACTGTTGACATTCCCACCACATCGGCTCCTAAAATGCGGAACATTTTATATTCGGCCGGAGTTTCGAAAGTAGGACCCGAAACGCCAACATAAACACCTTCTTTAATATCGATATTATGCTCAAGCGCAATTAGTTTTGCTTTGTTGCGTAAACGTTTGTCGTAACATTTGCTCATGTCGGGAAAACGTGGTCCCAAATCATTATTGTTTTTACCTCGTAAAGGATGATCTGAGAAAAAATTAATGTGATCGTTTATCACCACAATTTCACCAACGTTCCAATCTGGATTTAAACCACCGCTTGCATTCGAAACAAACAAATGCGTAATTCCAATATATTTCAATACTCGAACCGGAAAGGTTACTTCTTTCATGTCGTAACCTTCGTAATAATGGAAACGTCCCTGCATGGCCAAAACCTCACGATCGCCAAGCTTTCCGTAAATTAATCGCCCGGCATGGCCATCAACTGTCGATACCGGGAAATTTGGGATTTCGTTATACGGAATAGAATCGATTATCTCAATTTCATTTACCAAACCACCTAGTCCGGTGCCCAAAATAATTCCTACTTCAGGACTTGCCTGAATTCTTTCTTTTACGTAATTCGCGGTTGCTATTATTTTCTCCAACATAATTTAAAATCTTCTTGTTAAACGATTGTTTTTCTTTCTCCAGGAAACTAACCTTCACCGGCAAATAATACATTACTTCTTTTATTTCATCAGGCAAATCCTCGAAATCTTTAAAGCGCATTGAATCTTTTTCGGTGGTAATTATTATTTTATTTTCTACATTCAGCGCACTGAATTTATTGCTTATAGTTTGAATATCTTGCGGTGTATAATTATGATGATCGGGAAACGTTAATAATTCAATTTTGTTTGAAAACTGCTTTAAATATTTGTGCATTAGCTTTGGTGAAGCAATTCCACTAACCAGTAAGATGGTATATTTCTTTTCTTCGTAATATTTAGAATCTAATTCTTTGGCGCCAAAAATCGGCATCAGATTGTCGTATTTCAGCTTTGTAAAATACAGTTTCTGATAAGGCAGCAAACCAACATTGTTCCCCAAAATACGACGCATAATTGGTGTTACCTCGTCGGGGCACTTGGTGATAATAATAATATTTGCACGACGCATTTGATGGACACTTTCGCGTAAACGCCCCAATGGCAATAGTTGGTCCTCTTTAATTTGGCGGTTATAATCAATTAATAAAATATTAACTCCCGGAGAAATTCTTCGGTGTTGAAATGCATCGTCGAGTAAAACTACATCGGGCTTCTTTTCATTCGACACATCCATTAATTTTTCAACACCCTCAACACGTTTTTCGCAAACCGAAACAGTAATTTGAGGGTATTTATTTTTTATTTGAAGCGGTTCATCTCCAACGTTTACGGCAGTCGAATTAGTTTCTACATAATGGAAACCTTTGCTTCTTCTTTTATATCCGCGGCTTAAAGTTGCCACTTCATATTTCGCGTTTAATAAATCTACCAGATATTCAACGTGCGGCGTTTTACCAGTTCCACCTACTGTAATATTACCAATTGAAATCACAGGAACGTCAAATTCGGTTGATTTCAGAATTTTTAAATCATAAGCTCCGTTGCGCAAAGACATCACAAATCCGTACAACCAAGAAAGAGGATAAAGAATAATTTTAATCATTTAAGGTCTTCTTCAAAATAGGAAGCTAAGATAAGAAACGAGTATGTAAATCAATAATTCTGTTGGCAAAAAAAGGATGCATTATTTAATAATGCATCCTTTCTCTTTCAAAAATAATGAAAGTTAATTCACATAAATATCGTAAGGGATACGGGCATAAACTCCATTCAGCCCGCTAGCTTTTTTCAGGTATTCGTAATAACGATAATTCTCACCCAATTCTTTCTTTAAGAAATGAGCACGAACATTGTCGGTTCCCATCTTAAACATTTCTTCGAAAGGATTTGGTAAAGCCGGTAACGAAACGGTACGGTATTCTTCCAAACCTTCCATTTCGGCGGCCAATTTAATGGCATCGTTTAATCCGCCAAACTCATCAACTAAACCAATTTCTTTTGCATTTTCGCCACTCCATACACGACCCTGGCCAATTTCGTCAACCTGCTCTTTTGTCATTCCACGTCCTTCAGCAACATGCGAAATAAAGTTATCGTATGTTTCTTCAACAAAGTCTTGCATCATCGATCTTTCAAACTCTGTCATTGGTCGGGTACCTGTTATAAAAACTGAATTTTTATTTGTGGCAATCTGGTCGGTACTAATGTCTAATTTATCGTGTACCAACTCGCCAAAGTTTGGTATTTGACCAAAAACGCCAATAGAACCGGTAATCGTATTTGGATGCGACACAATTTTATCGGCCGGACATGCAATATAATAACCTCCCGATGCTGCATAAGTTCCGAATGAAGCCACTACCGTTTTTTCTTCGGCAGCTAATTTTACTTCACGCCAAATGGTTTCCGAATCGAAAACAGCTCCACCCGGTGAGTTTACTCTTAAAACAATTGCTTTGTACGAGCTGTCCTGACGTGCTTTACGGATTTCCTTTCCTAATTTATCGCCAATAATAGTTTCGCCACCACTCATGGACATGCCAATTTCGCCGCTGGCATAAATAACTGCAATTTTATTTCGGCTGTATTTTTTGCTTTTACCCTTTACTTTCGCTGTCGCATAATTTTTCACTCCAATAATAGGAACGCCTTTTGTGCCTTCAATTCCTGTAATTTCGCGCAAATCGTCTAATACTTCATCTTTGTATTTTGCAGCATCAACTAAACCCGAATCAACGGCTTTTTGTCCTGATCTAAAAGTTTGAACCTCATCGGCCAATTCATTTAATTTTTCAACCGATATTCCTCTTTCTTCGGAAATGCCTTTTAGCATATGGTTCCATAAACTACCCAAATAAGTAAGTGTTTGCTCTCTATTTTCTTTACTCATTTT
>JAUVDE010000112.1 GCA_030595485.1 Draconibacterium sp. | reverse complement strand
TTTATATCGTTACTTTGATTTAACCCTTCAGGCAGAATTTCTTTACGAATGTGTTGAAGAAACTATAAATAGAATTATACCGGAAGAAATTGATTATCTGGAAAAATATGATCAATTAACCAATGCAATAAATTCTTTTATGAGCTTACCTGATACAAGAATTGATTTACTGATTAAATTATTAAATCAAAACAAAGGGAAGTTGTCCAAAAGAAAAAGACAAAAAGATTTTGATGAATTATCAGAAGAGGAGATTTTTAAGATCGAGGAATATTATGCGGAAATATTTGAAAAATAACGTACTAAATCAGACTAAAAAGTACCATATCTTATGAAAAAACAAGGCTGGTGAACAAATCGGTTAACACAGAATCTTATAAGTGCGTAATAGATTGATATTGAGACTAATAATAATCTTTGTTCGACTCCCGCCAGCTCCACTAACAAAAAACAGGATGATTTTTAAATCATCCTGTTTTTTCGTTTTACAATTCTCCGGCAAATTCTTTAAGCCATTCCTTTAAGGAATCTCGTATTTCAGGATCTTTTAAGCCAAACTCAATGTTGGTTTTCAGGAATCCCATTTTATCTCCAATGTCATAGCGTTTTCCTTCAAACTCAACGCCATACATCGGATGTTCTTTTACCATTTCGCGCATGGCATCGGTTAGTTGAATTTCGTTGTTTTTGCCCGGAGGAGTATTTTCGAGGTAATCAAATATTTCAGGTGTGAAAATGTAGCGACTTGCGATGGCCAGATTTGATGGAGCTTCTTCCATTGATGGCTTTTCAATCCAGCCTTTGGCTTTGTGTATTCCTTTAGATATTGGTGTTCCATCAAGGATTCCGTAACGACTTACCATTTCGGGTTTAACCTGCTCCATGGCAACTACTGAGCCGCCATATTGGTCGTATACGTCCATAAGTTGCTTTGTAATTGGGCCATCTTCGCCTTGCACCAATGTGTCGCCAAGTAAAATCGCAAATGGTTCGTTTCCAACGTGGTATTTGGCATGGAGGATTGCATCGCCTAGTCCGTTCATTTCTTTTTGCCAGATAAAATGAATATTGGCCAGATTTGAAATGCTTCGAATTTTATCAAGCATCTTTAAGTTTTGCTTTTTCAAAAGCGATTCTTCCAAAACCGGATTACGGTCAAAGTGTTCTTCTATTGCACGTTTGCCTTTCCCAATAATCATTAAAATATCGGTTATTCCACTGGCAACGGCCTCTTCAACTACGTATTGAATTACCGGAGTATCTATAATAGGAATCATTTCCTTGGGCTGCGATTTTGTGGCAGGCAGAAAGCGCGTACCATAACCTGCCGCAGGAATTACTGCTTTTTTTATCATTTTTCTAACTATTTACTATGTTGGGTTTAATAACTTCAATGTCGTTGCTGTTCAGTGCATCTTTTAATTTGCTGAACATTATTTCGTTTTTATAAGTACCTATAATTGCACCACCAGAACCTGTGAACTTCGCACTTGCACCAACGGAACGAGCCAATTCAACCATTTCTATATTCCCCTGGCTAATTTGTATTAAGGCATGGCGCAAATTAAAGTTTTCATTTATCAGTTGGTGCATGGCATCACAATCGTTTTTAGTTAAAGCAGTTTTAAATTCCTCTGTAATTTCTCCCCAGCGTTTCATTGCCAGTAGTACTTTCTCTTCTCCTATTTCAAATCGGGCCTTTAAGTTGTTATGCACAACTTCTGTCCCTTCCGATAAGTTTTTTCGGTATGCGATGTAAAAGTTCGGAAAATTTGTAGTGTTTAAAGCTTCATAATTTCCATAGCCTTGTTTGTCCATAATTTCTTTGTTGAAATTCATAAAAACAGGCTTTTCAAAGGCTTGAGCTACTCGATCTTGCAATCCAGCGGAAATTCCCAATTCATTGTTTTCAACAGAAAGCACAAGGTTGGCAAAGGTTGCCGGATTTATATAAACCTCGTAAAATAGACAAAGTGCCTTTAAACAAGCCGATAAAATAGCACTGGAGCCAGCTAGTCCAAGTCGTAATGGTATATTGGAATTGTAACAAAGTGTAAAGTTCTTGCTCGCTAATTGTACTTTATTTTTAATACAATACTCGTAAAAAACTTTGACCATGCCTTTTAATAACCGCATGCCGCCGTAATAACCTGCAAAGTTAATGTCTTCAACCAAAGCCCCCATGTTTTTATAAGAGGTAACATCAAGAGCTTGAGGTTTAATTTCTAATTCTGGCGTTTGATAAAGCTGAACTTTGGCAACAAAATTGGAAAAAACAAAGGCTATGGTTTTACCAAAATAGCCATCCGAAGGATTTCCAATTACAGCAGCACGAGGGTATGAATAAGTTTCAATAATCATTTCTGTGATTTTAGAGCAGTAAATTTAAGAATTCCATTGTTTTACGGCACCCAAATTCATCTCATTTTCAATGTTTTTGGCTCCGGGAGTATAAAGAAATTCAAGTTCTTTTGCAAACTGCCCGGTAACTTGGTCGCGTACCATTTTCATGGTGGCATTCAGCATTTTATTATCGGTTGTAAAAGCATGAGGGAGTATCGTAATTGTTGCTGGAATCCAGCGTTCAGGAAATTCTCCTTCAAACTTTCCTCCTTTTTTATATTGATTTATTTCATTTTGAATAATCGAAAGACTTGCCTTATTACCTTCATCCGAACCTTTTTTAATACCACGGCCTTTTAATTCGCGGTTTATGGCTTCAATGTCAGGAACAATCATACCACTTGTGTATGGGTTTTGATTGTTGTAAAGCATTGCTTGCTGGATAAATGGCGATTGATCAACCATTGCTTCTTCAATACCTTCGGGGCTGTATTTTTCGCCATCGTTTCCAATAAGCAAACTTTTAAATCGCCCCATTACATAAAGAAAACCATCATTGGCCATGTAGCCCATGTCACCGGTATGTAGCCATCCATCTTTTAAGGCGTCGGCTGTTGCTGTTGGATTGTTCCAGTAGCCAAGCATTATGTTATCTCCTTTAACCACAATCTCACCTTTTTGCCCGTTTGGCACTTCATTGCCATCATCGTCTAAAATTTTAAGCTCAATGTTTTTTACCAATTTACCCGATGAGCCAAATTTAACATCGTGTGGAACATTAGACGAAATTACCGGGGCAGCTTCGGTTAGTCCATAACCCTGACAAACGGGCATTCCAATGGCGTAAAAGAAACGTTGCAATTCAATGTCGAGTAAGGCGCCTCCACCAATAAAAAATTCAAGATTGCCTCCAAAACCGGCACGTATTTTTGAGAATAATATTTTATTGAAAAGCCAATAAAGTGGTTTCAAAAAGAAACGATATCCTTTTCCGCGGTTATTACCATAACCATTGTGTGCATAAGCAACTTTTAGTGCGAATTGGAAAACTTTATAAAGTGTATCTCCTTTTTTCCGGATTCCAGCTTCAATGTTTTTTCGGAATGTTTTTGAATAAGCTGGTACGCTCATCATTATTGTCGGCTTAATTTCCTGAATGTTTTTAGGAATATTTCTTAACGTTTCCATTGGTGATTTGCCAATTTCGACAGAAGCAATACTGGCACCTTTATACATAAAAACATATAAGCAGGTGGTGTGTGCAAATGCATGGTCCCAAGGTAAAATAGCAAGTGTGGTCCATTCGGTTTTTAAATCCATTAATGAATTTGATTGAACCACGTTGGCAGCATAGTTTAAGTGCGTTAGCATAATCCCTTTGGGGTCGGCAGTAGTGCCCGATGTGTACGAAATATTGGCAACATCATTTGGTTCAATGGCTTTCCAAACAGCTTCAACCGCTTCCGTATTTTCATTACGGTACTTTGCGCCTCTTTTTAAAAGCTCCCGATAATCTATATTTTTTTCATCTTCAGTTTCAACGCCATCTAAATAAATTACCTTTTCAACTTCGGGTAGTTCGCTTTTAATGGCTTTAATTTTATCTTCATGTTGTTTCGAAACAAATATGTATTTGGCACCACTGTGTTTTAAGCGAAAAGAGAGTTCATTGTCTTGCAAACGAATAGAAAGGGGAACGTTTATTCCGCCAGCATAAAGCATACCTAGTTCGCTAATAATCCAATCGTTTCTGCCGTCAGCCACTAATCCTGCGCGTTCACCCTTTTTAAAACCCAACTGAATGAGACCGGCCGCAAGGTTTAGAACTTGTTCTCTGGTTTCTTTGTAAGTGGTGGGTTCGTATTGGCTCTTGTTCTTCTCCCAGAGATAAACATTATCGGGATAATTTACCACTGAAGTTTCGAATAATTCAATTATGGTTTTCATAAAGTTGTTTTTGCTTTAGTTCACGAAAGAACTCAAAATTAAAAGAAAAAACAAAAGTTGGTGTTTTGAATTGTCGACAAACAAAAAATGCCCTTTCGGGCACTTTCTGTATCGTATACTATTTTGTTAATCAGTAATAAATTTGTAAACCGTTTTCTGGTTGTAAGTCTCACCCGGATTTAAGAGTGTAGTCGGGAAGTCAGCTTGGTGAACTGAATCAGGATAATGCTGTGTTTCCAATGCAATTCCTGAGAAGCTTCCAAATTTCTTTACTCCATTAATATTTAGTTCAGGATTCCAGTAACCAGTGTAAACCTGCATTCCTGGCTGAGTGGTGTAAACTTCCATTTTCCTGCCACTATTTTCCTCGCTAAGGCAACCGGCTAATTTTAATTCACCATTTTCATTGTCTAATACATAATTATCGTCGTACCCCATTTCAAGTCCGGCAGCATTTAATTTTTTAGGTGAAGTAAAGTCGAAATCAGTACCAACAACGGGAACAATTTTGCCAGTAGGAATCTGCTCAACCATTTCGGTCATTTTGGTTGCTGTTAATTCTAACACGTGATTCAGAATATTTTCTTTTTGACCGGTTAAATTAAAGTAGCTATGGTTGGTTAAGTTAACAACGGTTGTTTTGTCGGTTTCAGCATAATACTGAATACCCAATTCGCTGTTTGCATTTAAGGTATAAACACATGTAACTTTCAAATTACCCGGGTAATTCTCTTCGCCATCGGGGCTAGTATAAGTTAGTTTAACACCAACTTCAGTTTCATTTTTAATTACCTCGGCTGCAAAAAGTTTACGGTCGAAACCAACAGCACCACCATGTAAATGGTTTGGTCCGTTATTTATGGCCATTTCGTATGTTTTACCTTCGATTTCAAGCTGACCATTTGCAATGCGATTTCCAAAACGACCAATAATAGCTCCAAAATAAGGATAGCTACCAAGGTATTCGTCGCTTATATAAGTGTCTAATTTATCGAAGCCGCAAACTACATTCTCGATAGAGCCGTTTTTGTTTGGCATGTCAATAGCTGTAATAATTGCTCCGTAGTTGCTTATTTTTACAGTAATTTTATTGTTCGATAAGGTGAACAAATCTACTTTGCTACCATCTTGTAATTCTCCAAAAGGAGTTGTTGTGATTTTCATTTTATAAATTTTTTGAATGCGAGATTAACATGTTGAACAAGGTAGCTCAAAATATATCTCCATTGTATTAATTATTACTAATTTAAATTGATTCTCAAATTTTCTGCAAATTATAAAAATATAGCTCAGCACAAAAATGCAAAAATAGATTTTTAACTGGTAGGTACTGGTAGTGTTTTAAAACATGATTTTGTATTAAAAAACTTCTACTTTTGTAGAAAGCAAATCTGAATGGCCAAAAGAAGAGTAATAAAAATTGACCCCAAGTCGTCGACCCCAAAGTACAAACAAATTATCGATTCGGTGTACGAAGGTATTGAACGAAGAACCTTGAAGAAAGGCGACAAAGTACCTTCTATTAATCAAATTTGTTCGGATTTTACGCTGAGTCGTGACACGGTTATGCTGGCTTTTAATTCGCTTAAGGAAAAGGGGATATTATTGGCACGACCCGGAAAAGGATATTATGTCGATTCGGTTGAAATCTATAACGATGAAAAGATATTTATACTTTTCGACGAGCTAAATGCTTTTAAAGAAGATTTATATAACTCGCTTATTGACAGGTTGAAAGGGCGGGCGAGTGTTGAGGTTTTTTTTCATCATTTTAACTATAAGGTTTATAAAAATTTATTAAACGAAAGTATTGGAAACTACACTTCGTATGTGATAATGCCTGCTACGTTTGATAATACAGCCCAATTAATTAGAAAAATACCAAAAGAGAAGGTTTTTATTCTCGACCGATTAAAGCCAGATTTGAATAATTACCCGGTGGTTTACCAGGATTTTGAGCTGGATTTTTACGATGCCTTGGTTGAAGGATTACCATTGTTGAGGAAGTATCGAAAACTTATTTTTGTAAACCCCGGTGGCAAAGAACCCATTGAGCGTAAAACTGGTTTCGAAAAATTTTGTACAGAATATAAATTTGGCTTTGAAGTGGTAAAATCGCTGGTTGGATTTAAACCATCTATTTATGAAGCGTATTTTCTAATTTCCGATCACGATTTGGTTGAATTGGTGAAAATTGCCAAATATTATAAAATGAAACTAGGTAAGAAATTTGGTGTCGTATCATTTAACGATACCATGTTGAAAGAAGTGGTTTCGGGTGGAATTACAACTATTTCGACTGATTTTGTGGAAATGGGGCAGACCCTTGCAAAGATGCTATTGAACCGTAGAAATGAACAGGTTAGGAACACTTCACGAATCATAATAAGAAATAGTTTATAAATGTTAAATGTGCTATGCAACATAAATTGAGGAGATGCGGCAGCCATTTTAAAAATTATATTTGTACCCAACCAGTACCTACCAGTTAAGTGAAGTTGAAAGGATAAAATGGATTTGGTACGAAAGATTAATAAGAAATTGTTGACATAAGAAATTCATTACTATAAATTAAAACAATAAAAGATTATGACTAAAATTAATAGCTTAATTGAGAAGATTAACGGTGGCGCGAATGCGTTATTTCACGAATTATACGGAACTGATACCGTAGTATTAAAAGAACAGGCAGACAGATACGCCGACTTAATGTCTGACTTTGAGAAAACTTTTGGTGCTGACGATGTTGCATTATTTAGCTCGCCAGGACGTACCGAAATTGGTGGCAACCATACCGATCATAACTATGGTCGTGTTTTGGCAGGAGCTGTTAATTTAGATAATATTGCTGTTGCTGCTCCAAACGGAACAAACACAGTTCGTATCAAATCAGCTGGTTATCCTGAGTTTCAGGTTGAACTATCCGATTTCCAACCCGTAGAAGCTGACTTTTATACTTCAACTTCAATTGTAAAAGGTATTGCTGCTAAAATGCAGGACAATGGTTATGCAATTGGTGGTTTCGACGCATGTATCGAAGGACGTGTTCCTAAAGGATCGGGTTTAAGCTCATCTGCTTCATTCGAAGTATTAATTGGCTCTATTATTAGCGAGCTTTTCAACGATGGCAAAATGGGTGCTGTCGAAAATGCAATTATTGGTCAGTGGAGCGAAAATAATTACTTTGGAAAACCATGTGGTTTAATGGATCAAACAGCTTGTGCTTGTGGTGGTTTAATTACTATCGATTTCAAAGACCCATCGAAACCAATTGTTAAAGAAGTAGATTTCGACTTTGTTTCAACTGGTTTTGCGCTTGTAATTACAGATGTTGGTGGTGGTCACGACGATCCTGCTTCACAACAAGAGTATGCTTCTCTTCCTACCGAAATGAAATCGGTAGCTGCAGAAATGGGCGCAACTGTACTTCGCGAAGTTACATTAGAGCAAATTGTTGAGAAGATTCCTGAGCTACGTAAAAACAATATAAGTGACCGTGCAATTCTTCGTTCTTACCATTTTCAAGGCGATAATGCACGTGTGGTAAAACAAGTTGAAGCTTTAGAAAACAACGATTTCCAGTCGTTCTTAGGAATGGTTGTTGAGTCGGGTTATAGCTCGTACATGTACAATCAAAATATTTTCGATGTGGTACATAAAGACGAACAAGTGGTTTCTTTAGCATTGGCACTTAGCGAAATGGTATTAAAAGGCTATGGTGCATGGCGCGTTCATGGTGGTGGATTCGGTGGTACTATCCAGGCTTTTGTTCCGCAAGATAAACTAGAAGAGTACGTTAAAACTCTTGAGCATGTTTACGGAGAAGGTAAATGTCATAAATTGTTTATTAGAGCTAAAGGTTCTGTTAAGCTCGATCTGTAAGAAAAATTCGAAATAATAACTGCTTTAATTCTATATCAAAATAGCTTGTGGATAGGTATTGATTAGAACAGTTAATAAATATTTTCAAAAGTGTAACGTTCGTTAAATCAAGATGTTAGGTTGGTGGGTTTAGCTGTATTCGAAAAAAACACTTCGAAAAGTTCGCTTTTAAATACGATATTTTAACTTTGAGGGCGAAATATAAAACTTATCCCGATGAACTTTGGGGTAAGTTATTTATTTTTCAACCTAAATTATAACTAAGAAAATAGATGAGTATCAATATCGAAGACCAAGCTAATAAAAAATATAATCACGTAAACAGCGTATGGTTTTTGTATGGATACGAAATATTGGAATGGCCACAGCATAGAATTACCGCTGAAAGTGCTGCAAAAAGATCAACAAATTTACCAAAAGTATATTTTTTAAAGCAATAATTTTTAACTACTAAAATCAATAAAAATTCATTATGACAACTACAAAACAAAATTACGCAGTTCCTATCTTTATGATGATTCTGTTGTTTGGTATGATTTCGTTCGTTACCAACCTTGCAGCACCAATGGGAATTGTTCTAAAAGATCAGTTTGGTGTATCTAACTTCCAAGGGTTAATGGGAAATGCAGCTAACTTTATTGCTTATGCCGTTATGGGGATTCCTGGAGGTATTTTGTTACAACGCATTGGTTATAAAAAAACGGCTCTACTTGCCATCGCAATTGGCTTTGTGGGGGTTGGCATACAATATCTTTCGGGGCATGCAAGCGAAACAACTGCATTTACTGTTTATTTGTTGGGTGCATTTGTTGCTGGTTTCTCAATGACTTTGTTAAACACTGTGGTTAATCCTATGCTTAACACTTTAGGTGGTGGCGGTAATAAAGGTAACCAGCTTATACAGGTTGGTGGTTCATTCAATTCAGTAATGGCAACCTTTACTCCTGCATTTGTTGGTATTTTAATTGGAGAAGCAACTAGT
>JAUVDE010000034.1 GCA_030595485.1 Draconibacterium sp. | reverse complement strand
AGTTCGTTGTTTCCCCAGCCGTTTGAACCGGTTTCAAATGTCCAATCGTTTGTGTTAACACTAGTGCCATCAAATTCATCGGCCCAGGATAAAACAAAGCTGGAAACATAATTCAGATCGTCTTCGGCGATGGTAATACTTTGTTTTTGGGTGTACACCTCGGAACCTTTGTTTACATGAAGTTCAATTTCATAAGTTCCTTTATAAGGGAAATAGGCAATTGTTGTCGTTTCATTTTCTATTTCTTTGTTTTTGAATATCCACTTGAATGAATCGTATTCCCCTTCAGAAGTATTTTGTAAATCTATTTTATTTTTATTTGAGGCATTGGGACTTGCAGTAAATGAAACGATTAAGTCGTTATTGGCAATTTTGAGTTCCTTTGTTACAGTTTCGTTGTCGCCATCGAAATTTACCAAGGTCAGTTTGGTATTGTACGTACCTGCTTCCGGGTAATAAATCTCGTAGCTTTTATTTTTTTGAGTATTTGATGCTGTTTCGCCATTACCAAAATCCCAATTTAAAGAATAATATTCCCCTTTCGATTGATTTATAAATCGAACGTTGTTATCATCGATAAACTCCATACCAAAATTTGCGGTAAAGTTCGGTCCTGAATCATCATCACCGCATGAACTTAATAAAGGCAACGCAACAATTAGCATTGTTATAATTGAGAACCATGCACCAAATCCATATTTCATCGTTGTTTTCATTCCAAGAATATTATTCGTCTTTCTACTCAACAATCATCTAATTTCTTTCATCATACCGCGCAGCATAAACACTAGGCCGGACTAACACACTTATCTGTTTATCAGTGCTTTTGCTATTGTGAAATTATTTTAATAAAGTCAATAAGGTAGAACACAACACCAATAAGCATCGTCTAGGACTCATTAAATTATCACAAAAGAAAAAAAAGGGAAGCCGGAAATAGCTTCCCTTCTATCTAACCAAACTAATTTACATGGCGTTCATTACTCCATGTAAGACTATAGTATTTTATTATTCAGTCGGAACAAATACCCATGTCCAACCTGAACCACAGGGAGCATTGGGAATACTAAGGACCATTTTATCCGCTGTTAATTCAACAATATTATAAACATCACTTGGGTTATCCCCACAGTCCATATCACCTAAAAGATTTTGCCCGCCTACGGTTAAAGTCTGATTGGCAACATCAAGCACAAAACTTCCTAATTCACCAGTCGCATCAGGCCCATTGTAATATGTATAATTAGCCGCACCGTTTAAATCGAAATGCATTTTACCAGCTGCATCTGATGGTGGGCAACATTCTCCACCGGCATTCCACCATAAACCCCAAGGATTGCCAGGGTCGGACATAAACCACCAAAGGCCATTATCTCCACCAACTCCATCAAACACCCAGGTTTTACCATCTGCAGTTTCATCACTTACCAAATCGTACCAATCCTGCTCCAAAGGAGTATCCAGCACATCAACCTGAACATCTATTGTTTTTTCAAAAAACTCAGCACCTAATGTACCAACAAATGTAAAAGTCGATTTTCCGGGAATTGGATAAACTATCTCCACTTTATTTGTGAGAGCTTTCCCTAGGTTATAGTCCCAATATCCTGTTACACCTGGTGTTTTCATCTCCAATACAAGAAGGTTACCCCCACTTGAATTTTGGGCTACCACCAACTCAACACCTTCAATATCGGTATTGTTTTCTAATTCCTTTTCATCTAAAATAGGGTCGCAAGCTGTAAACAACAAAACCAAAACCCCCATTAAAAGACTAAATTTCTTATAATTATATTTTCTCATTTTTTTTGAAATTTAAAGTTATTACCAACCTGGGTTTTGTTCGTAAGCACCGTTCGATAATCTAATCTCCGTTTCAGGAAGCGGCATTAAACCTTTTGTTTCCGTACGGTAATTGGCACTGTATTTCGCATCAATACCTGAATTACGAACATCAACCGAATAATCGAATGCAGTATTTACATCACCCCATCGAACAATGTCGAACCAACGTAAACCTTCGAAAGAAAACTCGTGTAAACGTTCCTCTTTCAAGGCATCAAGCGAATATGCAATTGGTTCTAAATCTGCTCTCGCACGTACCTGATTCATTCCGTCAGCAGTTCCGGTAATTTCTGAGTGCATTAATAATACATCGGCAAAACGCATAAAAATAAAATCTTGTGCATGCATTAATTGCATATCAGCATTTCCCCAATTGTACAATTGTACAAACATTCCTTTTACATCTCCTTCACCTTCTTTGTGTTGAATGGCAATGTATTTTTTATTAAAGAAACCCGTTTCATGGTCGCCTTTGTCGGCTTCATATCCACCTGTTCCTTGTGCATCATTACCCAATTCTAAAATTGAACCTTCTTTTCGAGGATCATCATTATCCCAACCACTCCATAGTGTAGGATTAATTGGACACCAGCCCCATCCTTGTCCGAAAGGAACCATAGAGTTGTCACGAACACCAGTAAACAAAGCTAATCTGTTAGTATAGATGTTACCATTATTCCATCCCCAGTCTCCAAAAGAGAAACGTTGAACAAACATGGTTTCGTAGTTCCCTGTACCGTATGTTGGCGAATGTCCATCCTGCCCAACCCACGCAAGCTTATTTTCGTGTGCCCATGGTAATACAGTAGTGTCTCCCGACGTTTGGTTCGCATACGAATAAGGCCATAAATTTCTGAAATCGCTTGCCAATTCGTGTCCACTGTTGATAATACAATTATCTAAATAAGCGGCAACATCAGATGCCGAAAGTGAACCTCCATCAGCCAAAGGCAAAGCATCTGTCGATTGACCTTCCATATTGGTCATATAACCCGTGTAAAATAAATAAACGCGTGCCAGGTAGGCTTGTGCCACCCACTTATTTGCATGACCATACATATTTGTTGGAATGTCTGGGAAAGAATTATTAGGCAATGTTTCAATTGCTGCTTTTAAATCTGTAGCGATTTGAGCGAAAGTTTCAGAGTAAGTTGCTCTTCCCACATCTTTTGGGTCGTCAATAGCAACAATCATTGGTACTCCACCCATAAATTTAGCCAAACGAAAATAGAAGAATGCTCTCATAAACAGCGCTTCACCAACTTGCTGTTTTTTGAACTCCTCAGCATCTTCCGGAGTATCAAAAAACTTCGAAAAATCGGCCTCAGGTGTTTTCTCAATAATCGCATTTGCTCTGGCAATGCCGTTGTAGCATTGCGACCACATATCACGATAAGTATCTTCTAAAGGATCTTCAAAATTATCAACCCATTTAGCCGATTTATCATCGGGACCACCGCCGCCTAACATCATATCTGACAACAAATTAGCCGCCATGGACTCATTGCTATGCACACCGCCTGTATAAATGGCATTATAAACACCCGCAATGGCTTCTTCCATATCGGTAGGTGTGCTATAATAGGTATCTAAACTTTTCCCGTAAAGGTTCTCAGTATCTAAGTATTTATCTCCGCAGCCAGCAACAAATATCGTTGCTAAAACAACTACTAGGTATTTTATCTTTTTCATAGTCTAATTTCTTTTTAAAAGTCAACACTTAATCCAAACATAACTGTTCTTGCTTGTGGATATAAACCCAGGTCAATACCTGAAGCCCAATTGGCATCATGTCCGAACCGAACCTCAGGATCCATTCCATTGTATGCGGTGAACGTGTGTAAATTACTTACAGAAGCATACAGTTTAAGCGTAGAAATTGCTTTAACTTTAGATAACATTTTGCTAAAGTTATACCCAAATGTTAAGTTGTTTATTCTCAAATAATCTGCATCGTACATATAAATATCCGATACCCAGTTCGTATTTCTGTTTGAAGAAGAGCTTAAGCGTGGTATTCTGTCTGATGTGCCTTCACCGTGCCAACGGTCAAAAATTCCAGTTGTATAGTTCTGGTCGAAGTTATCGGCAAATGACCGATAAGATTGCATTACTTGCATTCCAAACTTACCTGTTAAGGTTGCATTTGCATAGAAATTTTTAAATTCTGCGTTCAGTTGGATTCCTAATTCAACATCAGGGTTTGGATCTCCCAGATATACTTTATCGTCCTCGTTAATAAGACCATCTTGGTTATTATCAACAAATCGAACGTCACCAGGGCGTTGGTCGTTAAAATAAGGATTCCCTTCTGGTGTTAAATATGCATCAACTTCATCCTGGTTTTGCAAAAGTCCATCAGTTTGATAACCGTAGAAGAAACCAATTGGTTGTCCCACTTCAACTCTTGAAATGGAAGCTGTACCTTGCGATAACACGTGACTCGGGCCATGAATAACACCATCGGTGTTTGCAATGTTTGTTACCTCATTTTTATTATGTGCAGCACTTACAGATACGCCATATTTAAATTCGCCAACATTATCATTCCAGCCAATTGCTAATTCAACACCCTTATTTTCAATATCACCACCGTTAATGAACGGAGCGCCAGCACCAAATGTTCCTAAAATAGGAGCTTCGAGCAACCAACCTTTTGTTGTTTTTTTATACCAATCGAATGCCACCGACATTCTTGAATCAAACAAACGAGCATCGAAACCAATGTTTAACTGCTCTGACGTTTCCCAGGTTACATCGGGATTAGTAACACGCTCAGGATAAGCTGTTGTTCCCGACACAGGTTTTGTGTCGCCAAAGAAATAGCCTGGGAATACATAAGCAATTTGCGAAGAATAGATAAAGTTAGGAATCGATTGGTTACCATTCTGTCCCCAACTTGCACGTAATTTTGCAAAGTCTAAAATTCCTGCATCGCTTGCAAAGTCTTCTTCAGTAAGCACCCAACCTGCAGAAAATGAAGGGAAAGTACCCCATCTGTTACCATCGGCAAAGTTTGAAGAACCATCTGCACGAACTGTTGCCGAGAACAAGTACTTTTCTTTGTAGTTATATGAAGCTCTTGCCATATACGAAAGTAAACCACCACCACCGGCACCCCAATCGGCACCCCAGGTATTAATTTCGCTAATAGACTCGGGGCTTTGCGTATTGTTTATATAAGCATATTTAGGATCTCCAGGGAACAATAAGTTGTTTCTTGAACCACCAACCTCAGTATTGATTTGGTTTTGAAGTAATTCTGTACCAATTAAAACATCAACTTTATGGTCTCCAAATAAACGATTATAAGAAGCAGTGGTTGTCCAGGTCCAGTTATTACCAAAGTATTGACTTTGCTGTGCTCCGTCAACATCGTCAGTATAAAGCAATCCTAAACCGTATGTTGGATTCATCGAACGATTGTGTCCAAACCAGGCATCAATTCCGTAAGAAGTCCTAATTACTAAATCTTTTATAGGCTCAACTTTTAAATAGGCATTACCGATAACTTTATTTCCTTTTCCATAGTTGTAATTATGACGGTAATACATTACAGCCAATGGGTTCGTTTGCCCGGTTGACAAACCATCTAAAGTCGGTGTAAATCCAAATTCGTTAATATTTGCATCTTGCGACGTTTGCCAATAGGCCGGCTGAAAAGGATTCTGCACCAATGCATTATGCAAGTCGTTCCAATAGATATTACCGGTTGCTACACTTCGGTTTTCAGTATTTGTATAAGTAAAGTTTTCACCAATTGTTACAATATCGTGGTCATCGTTTTTAAACAATACAAATTCAGTATTTAAACGAGCCGTTAATCTTTTGTATCCTGCATCGGTAACATCGCCACCAATCATACCTTTTTGGTCGAAATACGATATACCTGCCGAGTAAACAACACCATCGCTACTTCCGGTAATGTTTACAGCATGACTTTGTACAGGAGCATCTGCATTAGTAATTTCATTAATCCAGTTTGTTCCTTCCCAACCGCCTTGTACTTTATCCCAAACTTCTTGTCCAAGTTGAGTTCCCAATTCGCCAGGAAAATTGTTATTTAACCAGGTATTGTTTTTAAGAATAGATTCCCAGTTGTTTGGAGCAAGTCCATCGTTTACACGACCTTCATCCATAATGTACATGTACTCTTGCGCATTTAATGGGTCAAGATTTTTGTAAATGTTCTGCACACCATAATATCCGTCGTAGCTAACTTGAGGTTTGTGTCCTTTTTTACCTTTTTTAGTGGTAACAAGCACAACACCATTTGCAGCACGCGAACCATAAATAGCAGCCGAAGCAGCATCCTTTAAAACATCAATTGACTCAATGTCGGAGGTAGCTAAATAATTAATGTCGCCAACAGCGACACCATCAACAATATAAAGTGGATTCGAGTTACCAATAGTACCCAATCCACGAATAGTTACTTTTGTTCCCGCTCCGGGTTGACCATTGTTACGTGTAATACTTACCCCAGGTGTTGTTCCCTGAAGTGCTTCCATTGCTGTTGCTGTATTCAGCGCTTCAATGTCTTCACCTTTAATATTAATATTTGCTCCGGTGGTTAAAGCTTTCTTCTGAACACCATAACCAACAACAACAACCTCATCAACATCAAAAGCATCGGCTTCAAGTGCCACATTTAGTTGAGTGCGTCCGTCAACCGCAATCTCTTGAAGTTTCATTCCCACAAACGAGAACTGAAGAACTGCATCGCTGGCTACCTTTAAAGTATAAATACCATCGAAATTGGTTACTGTTCCGTTTGTTGTTCCTTTTACTACTACTGTAACTCCCGGCAAAGGTTGGCTATCATCCGCAGAAGTAACCTCTCCAGAGAGTGTAATTTCCTGGGCTAATAAGCCGAGGGAAAATACAGTACTCAAAATCAACATGAGAAATTTTCTCATAAATAGTCTTTCTTTCATAGATTTAATTTTGATTAGAATTTAAAATAAACATGCGCGTATAAATAGTTATCGTTTTAAGTTTTGGATTTAGGTATTAAAATACGTGTAGAAAATTAAATTGTTCCATTGAGGGGATTATTCTAAAATAGCTTCTCAAAAAAGAATTATTCATAGTTCGGTTATTTAATGAATTGGCTATTCTTATTGTGCATAGCACTATTTTCTTATTGTCTTTTATACAATTAGGGCGCAATTTTAATAACTTATAATTTGTTTTACAAAATTTCACATTTCGAATATGGGAGTAATAATCACTAATCAAACAAACAACAGCTCAACAAAACTACTACAATGGACATGACAACATACATCAATACTACATCATAATACATTTAATCGCCTATATATGTACTACTTAGCAATAGCAAATACATAGATATAATACTACACACAAACATATGCTCTACAGCATATATTTATTTAACTAAATATTTGACAGAAAAGTTGAAAGGTTGACATCACGCGGAAGTACAATTTTCTTGCGCAATCGGTAACGACTTATTTCTACACCCCGATCGGATATATTTAACAAAGTGGCTATTTCTTTGGTAGAAATATTCATTCGAATATAGGCAGACAACCTTAAATCTTTTGGCGATAATTGAGGATAAGCTTCTTTTAAACGTTTAAAGAAATCGGTATGAACTTCGTCGAAATACGACTCGAAAACTTTATTCTGTTGTTCACTATCAATTTCTTTATCAATTCGTTTTTTAATAATTACCAGTTTTGTTTTTACCGAACTGCTTAAGGTCTCATCTTGTAATCGTTTTAATTCCTGGTTTAGTTTCATTAAAAACTTATTCTTTTGAATAATGCTCATTGTTTGGTTAGCAAGTTCTTTATCCAGAAATATTTTCTCCCCTTCAAGTTTATCATTCCGCAGCTTCATAATTTCCTTGTCCGTTATCAAAGCCTGTTGATTAAACTCCTGCTCTTTTTTTGTTAGCTCCTCGTTGTGTTTGATTCGCTGTTTATCTTTCGATTTTTCTACGTTCTTTTTAATCATCCGTGTTACCAGAAAGGCTAAACTAAAAACAAGAAAAACATAAGCATAATAAGCCAATTTCGATCTATACCAAGGCGGCAATACAGTAAAACTAAAACTTGCAATGTCACTTTCTACCTCATAAATATTCTTTGCTTTTACCTTGAATACATAATCATTCTCGGGTAGATTTGTAAAATCACGATAACTATCAGCCACCCAGGGAGACCACTCGGATGAATAGTTCTCGATGAAATAACTAAATTCCAACTGTGATGGATTTTCGTAGAACGGTGCTGTAAAATAAAAGCGAAACGCATTTCTTCTAAACGGAAATTTGTGCTCGGCCTGCTTTACCCCACTCGAATAAATTATTGAATCGATATTGGGAAGTTCAACCCTTGTTATAAAAGCCTTAAATGGATCGGTGTATGACTTAATTATTCTTGCAGAGTAGTGAGCGAATCCATCTTCTAAGCCAATAAATACATTATCGTTGCTGAGTGGATATAAAAACTCAAACTCATTAACAAGCCTATCATTTAATTGCTTAAACGGTTCAGTAATCTTTGTGAAAGTAAAATCTTCATTCCGATGAATAAGCCCTGTTTCATCCTCTGCAATGTACCATAAATCATCTTGGTTATCGGTTTCAACAAACTTAATCCTATCATTTACATCAAACACTTTATTCAACTCAGCATCTTTTAAAAACCTGTCATTGCTTTTCTGATATTTATACAAACCATCGATACCTGAAACATACCAGCTCTCGCCAAAACTCAATATTATATTGTGCTCGTTATGTGGTAAACCATCCTTGGCAATATAAGTTTTCTGGTTTACAACCGAATCTAATTCAACATTTAATTGAAGTTTAAAAACTCCTCGTCTCCAATGACTCACCCAAATATTTCCACCATCATCTCTACATATAAAACGGCTCGACTCATTGAAACCTTTAATTTTCTTATAAAACTCCCATCCGTTTTTACCTTTTTTAAGAAGTATTAGTCCATTGTAATGACCACCAATTAAAATGTTTGGATATTCTTTTACCTGAATATATTTCCAGGCCCCAAGTTCATCACTAATTTTTCGTGCAGTTTTCCCTTCTACAATAAAAGTTCCGAGGTTGTGCCCACAAATCATTTGATTTCCAAACACACCTAACGACCACACTTGTCCAACTGTATTTTCAACCAATTTAAACGGTTCATTATTATTTTGCATATATCGCTTAAATGGCCGAACAAACAGGCCCTGATTAGTGCCAAGGTATAAATTATCATCGTGAACCCGGCAGCAATATCCAGTACCAATACCATCGGTTAACGAAAAAAAGCTAATTGGCGAATTCACCTCTACATAATCAATACCATTATCAAGGCCCATCCAAAGATTCCCGTTTTTATCGTTAAACAGACTTAAAACGGTATTATTTTGCAAACCATTACTTCGGTTAATTCGTTGAATAATATTGCCATCATTATCACAAATTATCATCCCTTCCAAAATACTACCAAAAGCAAAATAGTTACCGGGCAAACGCGTTGCACTATAAAGCTTATTTTCTATTATAAAATTACTTGCGGGCGTATTCCACTTTGTTAAAGCGCCGCGATTATATTTGTAAAAGCCATAACCCACAGTACCAATTAACAACTGATTATCGCCGAGATGTAAAATTGTCCATATTTCCTTGTCTCTTAATTCCTTATCCCATGGCACTTGTTCAACGCTCCAATTAAAATACTCAAAAAGCCCAATTCCGGGTTCTTGAATAAAAAGCCGTCCATCAACATTAAAAGAAAAGAGAAATCTGTTTTTGGGTTTTAATACTTCAATTTCATTATTATTAAGTAGAAACGAATATTCAAAGGTTTGAAAAACAATCCCCTGTCTTATTTCATGAATTCTCCAAACTTCTGTAAACACTTTTACATCGTCAAGCAACAGGTGTTTCAAACTTTTAAACTCATAAATACCATTTTCATTCTTTTCAAACAAACCAAAATCATTGCTAAGCCCTACGAAAATTCGATTATTACTATCAACAATTATGGAACGCACAGGTGTGGTCGGAACAGAAAGTAAATCCCAACTAATCCCATCGAAACGCAAAACACCATCGTTATTGGCGAAGTACATAAATCCATTCGCATCTTGCGCCACATCCCAATTTTGGGTACCTGCTTTGTATACCGTTTTTGGGTAATTATGAATATTTGGCGTACCAATTGTTTTTACCTGTGTAAATGCATAAAATGGGAGAAGAAAAAGCAGTATAATAACCTGAGTTCGATTTAAGATATTATACTCAGAAAGCCAAAAATGTGTAAGATTTGATCCAAAAATATAGAAGGAATAGCGGGCTATTTTAAGATATTTTTGGTAAAAAGATTGTGCATTTTTGGCTTTTCCTTCGGATTTCTCAAATTTTTGCATAAATCGCTTCATATTTTTTCGAATTATCCTGATAGTCCCTCAAAAATCCGTATCAATTTCTGCTAAAAATTGATAGAAACTGAGAAAAGATTTTAATGTTGAACTCAGGTTAATAATGAGATTGCGCATCCGTATCCAGTTATTAAAAACGAAAATAGCATTAATTTTTGAATGCACGCAACAAGAAAAAATACTGAATTATTAAACCTGAGATTTTAGGAAGTTGTTAATTGCAGATTTCGCTTCTTCCAGATTTGAATAATTCACAAGCGTTAAATCATCGCAGCCTGAAATCATTGCCGATAAGTTTTTGCCTGAATCAAGTCGGAAAAGACAAAGCACTTTTTTACCTGCTTCAATGGCACGCCCAATTTCGTAACCCACTCCCATCGATACGGTGGTTACTTCAGCAACAATTACATCGGATGAATTTAACCACATTAAATCGCGATCGTGAATAAATTTATCAGTTGGCCCATCATCACCGGCACTTGTTAAACTGGGGTCACCAACATGCTCGGTTAACACCTCACCAAAGGTTTTTAGTGAATCAATTATACTGAAATAAAGCGCTGCATCTTCGCGCCCTCCCCGAATGGAACCTGCAAAATAGATTTTCATAGAAAGTAGTTCAGAGTTCAATGTTTAGAGTTCAGAGTACTTTGAACTCTGAACACAGAACTTCTTAAGTTTCCATTATTTGGTTTGAAACAACTCTTTCAACCTTATATACAGGTCCTTGTGGTCGAACCGGATAGATTGATGCAATAACCTTTCCTGACTTGAAATACGAAGAATAAGCCGTTTCTGAATTTAACTCCTCAATGGCTTTTTTAATTCCTTTATCATCGCTTATGGAAGCACGAATTGCACCTTTCTGATAATAATAACGCGATACAATTTCGTCTTCTAAAAGTTCACAAATTTCAGGGCGAAATTCAGTCATATCCTTTTCAATATTTGGCTCCAACTTCGCCTTTAATGCTTCAAATTCCGATTCAGCAATACCAAAATATTTTTCGCGTTTGGCAGTTTTCATCAGCCTCTCAAAATCGTCTTGCGACTGCGAGTCGTATTTAAAATCGCTAGCCTCAACAAAGGCAGTAAACTGCGTAAAAATATCATCCGTTATTTTAAATTCCTCAGGTTGTGCAATCGATTCGTTTTCGTTTGAAAATTTAGTCGCAAAGTCAAAAACCTTATAACGCGTAACCAATTCAATGGCTAAAGTACTTAGCTTATCAGCATCAATTTTAACATCAGGAGCAACACCACCACCATCGTAAACTTTACGACCGTTTTTGGTGCTAAATTCAGTAATTAAAGAATCGGGAACCTGCCCAACACTACCGTCTTCGTTACGGTGCGAATAATCTAAAGCCTGTATACATCTTCCACTTGGAATGTAATATTTAGCAGTTGTTACTTTTAGTTTTGTGTTGTAGCTAAGGTCGCGGGTAGTTTGTACCAAACCTTTTCCAAAAGTACGTGAGCCCACTACAATACCACGGTCTAAATCCTGAATAGCACCTGCAACAATTTCCGATGCTGACGCTGAACCTCGGTTAACCAAAATGGCTAGTTTAATAGTCGTATCCATTGGTTCTGCATTGGCTTTATATACTTTATCCCATTGTTTTACCTTCCCTTTTGTACTAACGATTTCTTCTCCTTTAGGTACAAAAAAGTTTACAATTTTTACCGATTCCATTAACAATCCACCTGGGTTACCTCGCAAGTCAAGCACCAACGATTCAGGATTGTTCTTTTCTTTTAATTCAAGAAAAGCTTTTTGAACTTCTTTGCTGCAATTAGCTGTAAAACTAGACAAACGAATGTAGGCGGTTTTTTCATCTAACATACCATAATAAGGCACTGCATTAATCGAAATTTTCTCGCGAACCACATCAACAGTATACGGTTTTTTAGCACCCGGGCGTTGCAATTTAATTTTCACAGGTTTATTGGCAGGTCCTTTTAACAAGGTACTCACATCTTCGGTGTTCATTTCTTTGGTCGACTTACCCTGTACTTCTAGAATTTCATCGCCCGCTTTAATACCAAATTTTTGCGCCGGCTTACCTTCATAGGGTTCTGCAATTATAACTCTGTCTTTTTGTTTGCTAATTAAAGCCCCAATTCCTGCATACTCGCCAGTGGTCATAAAACGGAAGTCTTCAATCTTGTCTTCCGAAATATAATTAGTGTAAGGATCCAAGGACTCTAACATTTGGTCGATACTGGTTTTCACCAGTTCATTCGGATTTACCTCGTCGACATAAAACATGTTTAGCTCTCTAAAAAGCGTGTGGTAAATATCCAAGTTCTTTGCAACTTCAAAGTTTTTTTGGTCGCGTGTGAAGCTGAAAAAAGTAACTCCAACCACCGCAACTATCGCTAATCCTATCCAAATTTTCTTCTTCATAATTGTCTTGTTTTCTACATTAATCGATATGACAATATTTTTTTCGAATTGCCAAAAGTATAAAAACTTACCTGATATATGTCACCATCCTGGTAATTGCATTACGTTAATTTATATTAAAACCAGTTATTTATGAATGCTTAATCAGACCCTTTTGTTCACTACAAAAATCAAAAATGTTAATTGAGGTTAAAATCAAATGCCAATTAAACCATACGAAAACAACGTGGTCAAAGCATCAGTTTTGAAACAAATTAAAAATAGAACACGATGAAAACAAGAATTTTAAGTTTAGTACTAATTGCAGTGTTCGCAATATCAACAACTGCAATAGCTCAAAACGAGCAAGGAAGAAAGAGAAGTCCGGAACAAAAAGAAATGATGATGAAGCGTCAGAAACAAATGAAAGAACGCCAGAATAATTTCTTTACTACGGAGCAAAAAGAACAAATGAAGGCACTTCGTTTGGATATAGCCAAACAAGTGAAACCTCTAAAAAATGAGTTGAACGAGTTAAATGCAAGACAACAAACGCTTACCACTTCCGACAAAGCTGATTTAAGTGCCATTAACTCAAACATTGATAAAATGTCGGGAGTAAAAGCCGACATTGCAAAAGTTATGGCGGCACACCATCAACAAGTTCGCGGCATGCTAAGCGAGGAGCAATTATTAAAGTTTGATGCAATGAAAGGCAAACGTGGCGGGAGACAAGGAATGACGAAAGGGCAAAGACCACAACGAGGAAATGGAGAACATTATAGAAGAGGATAAATCTCAATAGCTTACAAATTAAAGGCTGGTAAATATTTACCGGCTTTTTTTATGCTTGGTTCACCGATAAAATTCCCCTTTTCGACGAAATAACTTTCGATTCCAGCTCCGTTTACGATAATTTGTAGCAGCTTTTTAAGCCAAACAGTTAAATAAATTATCATGAAACGAGCTTGTTATTCATTTTTCAAACAGAAGAACATTATTAGCGAGTTCCATTGAATACGATTGAAAACTTTAAATAAAAATGAAATGAAACAGAAAATTCTAGTTCTCAGCACCCTTATTCTTTCGGTGTTATTTACCTCGTGTATTTTCTCGCCTTCAATAAACGGCAACGGCAATGTGGTTAAACAAACACGTTCTCTTCACGATTTTGATGCCATAAAAGTAAGCCGTGGAATGAATGTTTACATTTCGCAGGGTAACGCCACAAGAGTGATAATTGAGGCAGACGAAAATTTACTTAAAGTTATTGAAACAGAGGTAAACGATGGCGTTTTGAAGATTTCGTGCGAAGCGAACATTCGTAAAGCCAAATCAAAAAAGGTATTTGTAACCGTGCCCAACTTGGAACAAATTGCAGCTACTTCAGGAAGCAATATTTTCTCGAAAACACTTCTTGATTTCGAAGAACTAGACATTTCAGCTTCAGCCGGAAGTAACATTAATCTTGAAATTAAAACGGAAACATGCTCGGCATCTTCCAGTTCAGGCTCGAATATTAAGCTTAATGGAAAAACAAAATCACTGGTTGCCAAGGCATCGTCGGGTTCAAACATAAAAAGTGGCGAACTAAAATCGACAAATTGCAAAGCCAAAGTAAGTAGTGGCGCTAATATTTGGGTATCGGCAAAGAAAAGCCTAAGCGGAGATGCAAGTAGCGGCGGAAATATTTTTTACTACGGTAGTCCGGATAATACTGATATTAATCGTTCATCAGGTGGAAATGTGATAAAAAAGGACAGCTAAGTGTAACTTTCATAAGCAACAAGCGTCATTCTTAAGTAACCAAATAAAATTCTGACATGAAAACAGTTAAACACTTCATTCTATTTACCCTTTTAATGGCCGTAGGTTTTGGAACCGCAATGGCCGGCGACAACGATAAAACTGAAAACCGAAAAGTAGAAAGTTTTAATGCCATAAAAGTTTCAGCCGGGATTGATTTATACCTAACCATGGATATTACTGAAGAAGTAAAAGTGGTGGCCGACGATGATATTATTGACAAATTAAAAACTGAAGTGAAAGATGGTACGCTTCATATTTATTTAAAACAAAACGATTGGTTTAACTGGAAAAGTGGAAATAGAACACGCAAGGTTTATGTGAAAGTAAAAGAATTGAAAGAGTTGCGTGCCTCATCGGGTTCCGATGTTTATTGCGAAAACACCTTAAAAGGTGATGC
>JAUVDE010000134.1 GCA_030595485.1 Draconibacterium sp. | reverse complement strand
GTTTATTTTAGAATTACGACCTTATTAATTTTCATTCAGTAATTCTACATGAACTTTCCCGTTTGGAAGTGAAAAGAAAAATGAAGTAATATATTCTGGCACCGATATTACAGGATAGATTAAACCGCCCTGATTAAGAATATCTTTTAGCTTCACCTTAACACCTATTTTTCCTTCAATTATGTAATCCTCTTCAATATCTGTGGTAAATGCCAGTCCAAAACCAATATTACGCGCCATAAAAGAATGCCCTTGTCCTTGGTACAAATCAATAATTAATTCCTCAGCATTCTCTTTAGCTAAAATTGAAACAATCCCATTTTCACTGTACTTCAAATGGCTAGGTGTGACCTTTTGAAAAACGGTTCCCCTTTATGCCCCTGCGTTCGCAACCATCCATAAGCTGTTCATACTCGGAATTACACTTGGCATGAATATCACCCAATTATACAATAGCAGACTGCTCAATTATTCCTATCAACTATATTAGTCATACAAATTGTGTTTATGTACTATCTGAACCAATTCTAGATATTAAAGAAAGAGGAAATTGACAAAGTAATTTTATGCTTTACTGAGCGAATTAAACCAGACGAAAAGAAAAATGAAAATGTAAAACTAATTGCTCAGGCAATTTAGGATTTTCAAATTGAAAAAGAGTGGGAAATTGACGAAGAGATTACTGTTGAACCACGGAAGGGGTGGTTGATTTATATTGAGAATTAATAATTATACTCAAAGCTAAATCCATTGAGTATATAAATTTGAAATATTTATCTTCGACCAAAACAAAGATTACTAAATCGAAAAATACTGTAAAATGAATAATACCTTGAATTTTCTATTTCTTATGGGACTAATTAGTCTGATTAGTTGTAAAGCAGAAACCAAAACTGAAAATAATTTACGCTTGTGGTACGATAAACCTGCTACCGAATGGATGACCGAAGCCCTGCCCATTGGAAATGGTTACATGGGAGCCATGTTTTTTGGCGGACTAGAGAAAGAGCAAATTCAGTTTTCCGAAGGTTCATTGTGGAGTGGTGGCCCCGGCTCAAATCCCGATTACAATTTTGGCATACGGGAAGAAGCCTGGAAATACTTGCCAAAAGTAAGGGAGTTATTAGATGCCGGAAAGTTAGATGAGGCTCATAAGTTAGCTAATCAGGAGTTGAAAGGTGTTATTCATAAAAAAAGAGGTGGGGCACAATTTGGCGATTATGGCGCACAACAAACCATGGGCGACCTTTTTATTTCGGTGGAACACAAAGGAGAGGTTAGCAATTACAAACGCGAATTGGACATAACCAATGGCGAAGGAAAGGTGTCGTATGAAATAGCCGGACAGAAGTACAGCCGGACATATTTTGGAAGTTATCCTGCCAAAGCCATGGTTTACCGTTTTGAAAGTAATAGCAAAACCAATTATTTGCTTGAATACGAAACACCGCATAAAAAAAACGAAGAGGCTTTTTCAAAAGCTATATATTCTTTTCGGGGTGAAGTTGAAGATAATGGAATGCAATTTGAAACTTGTTTAAAGATTGATACGGATGGAAAACTGGAATATGAAAACGGAAAACTAAAAGTTACGGATGCCAAAACGCTTACCATTTACCACGTTGCTGCTACCGATTATACTTTAGAGTATCCAAAATATAAGGGGAACGATTATAAAGCTGATAACATAAAATCACTCTCGAAACTGGAAGGCAAATCGTATGAAGAAGTTCGAAATGCACATCAAAAAGATTATCAGGAACTATTTGCAAGGGTTGAATTGAATTTGGGTAAAAATAGCCGGGATTCGGTTCCAACCGATCGACGATTAAGAGAATACTCAAAAGGAGAAGTTGACCCCGGTTTGGAGCAAATCTATTTTCAATACAGCCGTTATATGATGATTGCTGCATCGCGACCCGGAACAATGCCTTTGCATTTACAGGGGAAATGGAACAACAGTACGAATCCGCCCTGGGCGGCAGATTACCACATGAATATTAACCAACAAATGTTATACTGGCCGGCAGAAGTTACCAATTTGGATGAATGCCATTTGCCCCTTTTCGAATATATGGAAAGTTTGGTAGAGCCAGGACAAGTTTCGGCAAAAGAGTTCTTTAATGCACGAGGCTGGATTGTAAATACAATGAATAATCCGTTTGGTTTTACTTCGCCCGGATGGGGTTTGCCATGGGGCTTTTTCCCCGGCGGAGCAGCTTGGTTGTGCCAGCATGCCTGGGAGCATTACGATTTTACCCGCGATGAAGCTTATCTTAAAAAAACGGCATATCCTTTAATGAAAGAGGCTGCACTTTTTTGGATTGATTATTTAACCGAAGATAAAAATGGATTTTTAGTATCGTCGCCATCGTATTCGCCCGAACATGGTGGAATTTCCGGTGGTGCTTCAATGGACCATCAAATGGCCTGGGATTTATTAAACAATTGTATTTCAGCTTGTAACGTTTTGGGCGTTGATGAGGATTTTAAAAAGGAAGCAAAGACTGTTCGCGATAAAATATTCCCTCCAACCATCGGGAAATGGGGACAACTGCAGGAGTGGAAAGAGGATGTTGACAATCCGAATAACAAACACCGTCATGTTTCGCATTTATATGCTTTACATCCCGGTAAACAAATTACTGTGGAAAATACTCCCGGGTTGGCAGAAGCCGCAAAAGTTAGTATTAATGCGCGTGGCGACGATGGAACAGGCTGGTCGCTGGCATGGAAAGTTAATTTTTGGGCACGCTTAAAAGATGGCGACCGGGCATACAAATTATTTAAGCGATTGTTACGCCCAACTGGTCAGCAAGGAACTGATATGATGAGTGGGGGAGGTAGCTATTCTAATTTGTTGTGTGCTCACCCTCCATTTCAGTTAGATGGAAATATGGGAGGTTGCGCCGGAATTGCCGAATTGTTGTTACAGTCGCACACCGAAACAATTGAACTACTTCCTGCGCTTCCTTCCGAATGGAAAAACGGAAGTGTAAAAGGATTAAAAGCGCGTGGTGGTTTCGAAGTAAATATGGAGTGGAAGGATGGCGAATTGGTTTCTGCCCATATTTTAGGCAAAAAAGGAGCAGTCGGAAGCTCTAAATATCAAGGTGTTGTTAACGAATTTGAGATTCCAGAGAATGGAGTTCATTCCGTAAACTTGTAATTTTAATAAATACCAGGCTTAAAGAAAGCGAAATATGAATATTCAAAAATACCATGTATTTATTGGAGTAGTTTCTTTGTTGTTAACGCTGTCTGCATGTAACAAATCAAAACTAGAAACTCCGTTCTTTCCCGCGAAGTATCCCGGAAAACCAAATGCAATAATTGATACAAAAAAAATCACCCTCTCAAATGAAGCTTTGTTTGTTGAGTGGGAATTGCAGCATGGTGTAATTAATTTAAAAACGTTTATCAATAAATACGATAATCAAACGGTAGATTTAAGCGAAACTATTCTATTTTCTATCGAATTAGAAAATGGCCAGCGACTTACCAATCACGACTTTCGTATTCAAAATGAGCCTATAATAGTTGATATTTTGGCAACCGACAGCCTGCCAACTGCAGCACTTCGTTTTGCCGGAAAAGAAGTATCGGCATTATTGATTGAAAAGGATGGAAATATTGCCATCCAGTGGAAAGCACAACTCCGAGATGGGTCGAATTACATCCGTCAGAATATCGAAATTAAAGTTGTTACTGAACCCGTAAAAATTTCGAGAGTAACATTTTTCGATGGGAAACTGCAAGGTGCCGAAATTACAGGTTCAGTTCTTGGCACACCAGTTCAGTACAAAAATTTCTTTTTTGGGTTGGAGCATCCCATAGCTCACAGTAAGGCTTTAATAACCCGTAACATTGGGAGTATTACTCAAAAATTAATTGATGTATCCAAAATTATTGATGCTCCGGGTAAATACATTGTTTCTGTCGAACATGGCGGCGGCCCTGCTAATTACAACCTAAAATCGGTGGGTTTATTTGAAAACGGGAAATTGGTAGCAAAAGCAAATCATACCTTGAATGGGAAAGATGGTAACAGTTTCTATACTTTAAATATAAATGAATTTGATGCCTCCAAAACTTATACCATTCAAACTGAAATTATTAATATGGATAATGCCTCCGGTACTTTTCATATTCATCGAAAAACCAATGATATCCTCAATTTTTATATTGAACGGGCTGATGTTCTCCAGCCGGGTGAAATGATTTCGGAATGGGCGGTAATTGGTGTTTCTCCTGAAAAGCAAAACCGAAGGGCATTTCAGTATTATTTGGAACGCGAACGAGCCCGTCCGTACAAACAGTTTTTACATTATAACTGCTGGTGGGATATTACCGATGATGGAGCTTCCAGTTTTACATCAGAACAACTTATTGATCGGATGCATGCCTGGAATAAAAAGTTTGTTCAACCCTATAATATTCAGCTTAACTCATTTGTTTTTGATGATGGCTGGGACAATTTGGACAGCGTTTGGTATTTCGACACGGTGAAATTTCCCGATGGATTTACCCCGCAAGCTGAACTTTGCAAACAGTACAATTCGGGTATTGGCGTTTGGATGTCGCCATTTGGAGGGTATCTGGAAAATAAAAGAAGGCGTATAGAATCGGCTCATAGGGAAGGGCTTGAAACAAATGGCAGAGGGCTGAGTCTGGCTGGTAAAAATTATTATAACCGTTTTCTGGAACGTTCGCTTGACATGCTGGATAACTACAAAGTCAACTATTTTAAATACGATGGTTTTGGAGGTTCTGAACCTTCCTATTTGCCCGATATGGAAGCAGGTACCCGCCTGATAAGTACTCTTCGGCAGCATAATCCCGATGTATTTGTAAATATTACTGTGGGTTCGTGGCCATCTCCATTTTGGCTAAAATATGCCGATTGTACCTGGCGTGGTTCAGGCGATTTACACATGGCTGGCGAAGGCTCGCGAACACAACAGTTTATGACCTATCGCGACGGAACCCTTCACAATAATATTGTGAAAAAGGCTCCCTTTTATCCCTTAAATTCAATTATGACGGTTGGAATTGCATATGCGAATCTGGGGCATCCCATAAAATGTATTAACGATAGTATTAATGATTTTAGCGATATGGTATGGTCGTTTTTCGGAGCAGGTTCAAGTTTACAGGAATTGTACATAAGCCATGACCGGATGAAACCAGAATTTTGGCCAATATTAGCAAAAGCAGCCATGTGGTCTAAAGAAAACGAAGACATATTAAAAGATACCCATTGGATTGGTGGAAGTCCTATTAACCTTGAGATTTATGGTTTTGCATCATGGACACCTGAAAAGGGTATTATCACACTTCGAAATCCATCGGGAGATAATAAATCATTCAAGATTAATTTAGATGAAATTTTAGAATTGCCTTCGGATTTTTCGGGTGAATATTTATTAAATCTGGTTTACAATACAGATTCCAAACCGATAAAATTGGAAAACAATACTAATTTCGATATTCAATTAAAACCTTTTGAAACAAGAATATATGAAGTCACAAAAAATAAGTAATTGTAGGATAATTAGTGTTTTGTCGATATTTGTATTGTTTGTAAGCTTACAATTAAATGCACAAACTGCAAAAATAACAGAAGAGCTAATCGAGTTCAAAACCTACCCATTCTCAGACCCAAACCCGGTACCGGAAATAAACCGCATGTATCCCTATTTTTATTTTCATGGATATACCAATAATGCTATTCAGCAAAAATGGAAAATGGTGGTGTTGGAAAACGAATTCATTAAAGTATATGTTTGCCCCGATATTGGTGGTAAAATTTGGGGAGCAATCGAAAAATCAACAGGAAAAGAGTTTCTATATTTTAATCATGTCGTAAAATTCCGTGATGTTGCCATGCGAGGAGCCTGGTCATCGGGCGGTTTGGAATACAATTTTGGCGACATCGGGCACATTCCAACCTGTGCAACTCCGGTTGATTACACAACAAAAGAAAATGCCGATGGAAGTGTTTCATGTGTGGTTGGTGCTATCGATTTACCCTCAGGAACAAAATGGAATGTGGAGATTAAAGTTTCGCCCGGCAAAGCTTTTTTCGAAACAAAAGCAAGTTGGTTTAATAACACCGAATTACCATGTACATACTACCACTGGATGAATGCAGCTGCAAAAGCAGGCAACGATTTGGAGTTTATTTATCCCGGGAAAAATTGGATTGGGCATGGCGCAGAAACCGGCAATTGGTCTACGGATAACAATCGAAATATTAACTGGTATAAAAACAATAATTTCGGAAGCTACAAATCGTATCATGTAATGAATTCGTACTCCGATTATTTTGGAGGATATTGGCACGACGAAGATTTTGGCTTTGGTCATTTTGGAGATTTCGATGAAAAACCCGGTAAGAAACTATGGATTTGGGGCTTAGCACCAGAAGGTATGATTTGGGAAGATTTAATGACCGATACCGATGGGCAATACATCGAGTTTCAGGCAGGGAAATTATTTAACCAGGCAGCTAACAGTAGTACTAAAACACCATTTAAACACAAAGAATTTGCACCGCATGATGCCGATGTGATGAACGAAATGTGGTTTCCGTTAAAAGAGACAGGAGGAATGGTTACGGTTTCAGAATTTGCAGTTTTAAATGTAGTTGAAAAAGAGGGCAGGCAAAATATTGTTTTAAGTGCTTTGCAAGCAATAAACGATGACTTTAAGATTTATAAAAATGGAGAATTGCTTTTTTCTGAAACGATTGAATTGAAGCCATTGGAATTATTTGAAACCTCAATAAGTACAAATGGTAATGAAAATATTAAAATAGTTTTGGGTGAAAATAAACTCGTTTACACCTCAAAGCAAAACGATATTTTGGTTGACCGTCCCTTGTTGCCAAATCAGGATTTTAACTGGGAATCGGCTTATGGGCAATTCACCTTAGGTTCGGAATTAGAAAAGCAACGCGAATACATTGGTGCAAAAAATGCTTACCAAAAAGCACTGGAAAAAGATGCTGGATTTTTACCCGCATTAAACCGTTTGGCACAGAGTTATTACAGGCAAATGGATTATAAAATGGCATTCGAGTTGGTTCAAAAGGCCTTGGCAATTAATACTTACAATGGTGAAGCAAACTATTTATTGGGGCTCATTTGTAGTGAGACAGGTGACATTACAACTTCGAAAAGTGGCTTCTCAATTGCCATGGGAGACATTGCTTACAGGTCGTCGGCAGCCACTGAATTAGCCAGTTTGTTTTTAGCTGAACAGAACTGGAATAAAGCTGAAAAATATGTTCTAAAAGCTCTCGGTTTTAATCAGTACAATTTAGATGCCTTGCAAACATTGGCTCTTGTTAAACGTAAATTGGGCAAAATAGATGAGGCGAAACAGGTACTTGCAAGGATATCTGAATTAGATGGAACCAACCATTTTCGAAGATTTGAAAACTATTTAATCTCAAATAATACTACGGATAAAGAACAGTTTCTAAAGCGAATTACCAATGAATTACCACACGAAACCTTTTTGAACCTGGCAATTAATTATTATAACAAGGGCTGCGTTGATGAAGCTTCAGAAGTTTTGGAATTGGCTCCGAATAATGCTGTAGTTAATTTGTGGTTGGCTCATTTAATTCCTGAGAAAAAAGAATTGTATTTGAATAAAGTATTGGAACAATCTCCTGAATTGATTTTTCCGCACCGCGTAGAAACAGCTGAGGTATTAAAAACTTTTCTTACTGGAAACTCACATTGGAAACTGCACTATTATTTGGGTTTGGTTTTGTGGAATAAGAATTTAGTAGAACAAGCCAAAGAACAATTTGTGGCTTGTGGAGCAGAACCTGATTTTGCTCCGTTTTATTTGGCTAAATCAAAACTTGTTGACTCGAATAAAGAGAAGTTAGAATGCTTAGAAAAGGCAATAGAGTTGGTTCCTGAAGATTGGCGCTCGGCTTTGGCATTGGCTAACTTTTATATTTCAAATAAACAAGCTGTTGAGGCATTGAATTTAATTCAACCCTTCGTGAAAAAGCACCCTGAGCAATCGGCAATTGGCTTGTGTTATGCACAATCTTTAAGTGCCTTGCAAAAGTACGAACAAGCTATTTCGTTTCTTGAGAGCTACGAACTTTTGCCTTTTGAAGGAGCGACAATTGGTCGCGATTTATACAACGAAGCATGTGTTCGTTCAGCATTTTCAGCATTAACAACAGGAAAAAGTAACAAGGCAATAAGGTATGCAGAGAAAGCAAAATTGTGGCCTCAAAATCTTGGCGTAGGAAGACCATACAATGTAGATGAACGATTGGAAGATTATATTTTAT
>JAUVDE010000390.1 GCA_030595485.1 Draconibacterium sp. | reverse complement strand
GTTTTTTGACCGGCATCTCCCGAAAACTCCCCACTGTGTACTGCATAGCCCCATTTAGATTTATCACTCGAAATATAAATCTCGTATTCTTTTATTCTTCCATTCGAGCTGCTTTGGCGAGGTAAATACTTCACATTGCTAACAAGGTATTCTTTACCTAAATCAATTTGTATTTCATGTGGTTGTCCCGGCGATTGATGATACCATTCGCTGTGCCAGAATGATTCCGGATCTCCATCAAAAGCATTTAAGGCGCTTCCATCCTCACCACTTGTTTCTTCACTATCTACATAAATTAAGTTCCAAATGCTCTTGTCTACTACCGCTGGATTATCGCAATCATTTACCGATGGGCAAGTTGTGGTTGATACCATTTCTTGAATTGTTTTTTCGTAGCTAACACCGTCTTTTGTTACTGTAAGTTTTACATCGTAACTCCCAGAATTTCCCAAAACTACTTTTGGATTGCGTATGTTTTTATTATTGATGAATTCTGGTTCTGGTGTAATTACCCATTCCCAACCGGCATCGGCATGGTTTAAAATGGAATGATCATCAAAGTACAAGGTATCTTCCATACAGTCATAAAGCTGTTTTTCTACCCAAGGATTTATTTGGGGTGAGAATTCGGTTTCTGCCAATGGACTTTCCCAAACTCCGGCATTACCTGAAACACGTATTTTGCTATCGCGATAAAAGGGGAGCGCCAGATTAACTGTTTTGCCGGCAGGGTAATTCGTATTGAATTCATTCCAATAAGGTTGAGATTCATAACGGAAGTAAACTTTAGAGTTCAATCCATTTTTTGCCTGAGTAAACATGTACACCAAATCTTGCTCATTTTTAGTGGGTTGAATTGCCATACATTTTGTGTAAGCTTCAATTCCACTGGTCCAATTTGCCCAATTATTACCGCCATTTGTCGATTGGTATATTTCTCCAATATCGCTCGACCATGTTCCATTCTGAAGACATACATAAATTTTATTCTCGTCGTAGGGGGAAATAACAAAAAAGAGCTTTCCATTCCAATAGGAATCTCCGGCTGATCCGTTTGTTAAAGCTGGTTTATGTTCCCACGATTTCCCTCCATCAGCACTTCGGTATAATCCTTTGTTCACAATGTCTGCATATAATACGTTGGGATTTTTCTGACTTATCTGGAAATACCTTATTTTATCTGGGAACTGAAAAAGAAGATCAAAAGAGGTACCCAAATCATAACTTTTCCAAATGGAATTCCCTTCGCCTACATAAATAGTTCCGTAGTAATTAGGGTGCTGAACCACGTTACTTCGCCGACCACCATATTCATCCATATTCGGAAATTTGCTGAAAATAAATCGCCCTTCAGCAACATCTACTGCAGTTTTTGGGAGTATCCAACCATTTCCTAAATCATCAAAAGCAACATGTCTGCTTTTCCCTTTTATAACCCACCCGGTTGCCGATTCGGCGCCACCCATCCGTAAGGCTTTATTGCCGTATAAATCTGATATCGCTGTATTTCCGTTGTGGTATCTACCTCCAACTATTATGTCTTCATTCCATCCCTGGTCAAATCCCCACATATCAGAACCTATTATTCCTTTGGTTCGCGAATGGTAATTTGCCTGAGTTGTAAAATAGTCGGTTGAATAATTCATTCCGCCATCTGTTGCCACCCATGTTTCTCCGTTTTGCAAAATTTTCATATCCTGTATATCAGGATGAATTGGAAAATCTCCATTGTAACCTCCAACACCAGAGTAGGTAATTCCACCATCTGTTGATTTCCATAAAGAACAAGTTCCCCAAAAAACAAGGTTTTCATCGTTGGGTGATACTTCTAAAACTAAATCGAAATATCCTTGTCCGTTGGTAAAACCCCCAAGTCCACCAACAGATCCATATTGTCCTTTTTTTGTCTCTTCCCAAGTAAAACTACCATCTGCAAAAGTTCCTTTCAAGATAAATGGAACGCTTTCTTCTCCCTCTTTTGCAAGAAGCGTTGCATATAAAATATTTGCATTGGCTTCGGTAACTGCTAAAAGTCCACCCGAGGTTTCTGTATAATCTGAAGGGAAATTTGAATCTACGGTAAAGGTTTCTCCACCGTTTGTGGATATAATTATTTGATAAATGCCACTTGAATTTTTAGATATGGCGTAGATTTCTTTTGGATTACTTGCATTAAATTCAACGTCCCAAACAGGTTTGCTCCATTTTCGTTGCCATGAGACACCAGCATCATTACTTTTATAAAAACCTTCATTGGCACCAGCAATAATCTGGTTCGTATTATTTGGGTTAATTTTTAATCTGGACGCACCGAATTTTGTTGATCCTGAAAGTAGGGGAGTCCAGGTAGTTCCACCGTCTGTTGTTTTATGTATTTGTTTTCCGGCAGAAATATAAACAGTATCAGGGCTGTTAGGATTTATTGCAATTGCCGGAACTCCACCACCAAATGGGTAGTTTAAGCCAATCTGAGACCATGTAAGGCCTTTGTCTGTTGATTTATTGACAAAACCTGTTTCTGTACCACAAAACAAAATATTATTGTTACTTGTAGCTACATCAAAAGAATATACATTAGCCTGCCACGGACATTGTTTTGGATCCCCATTGTTGTCAAGTCTATCCTCGTTAATCCCTTCTTCATTTCTCCAAAAAGTCTCTTTTGGTCCTAAAAATGTCCAATTTGCTTCACTTGTGGAAGCTGATTTGTTTGTGCTATTTGCGTTTTTTTGTAAGTTGAATTGTTTCTGGTTGATTGCAGCAATGTCTGGAAGAATAATTTCACCATTTGCATCGGCATACTCCCGAACTACTCTACTCCAAATTTTATAATACCTAATAATTGCAGTTTTTTGTTCCGGATTCTGTTGTATGTCAGAATTAAAAGCCTTTTCAATACGATTGAAATTTACAGGATATTGAAATAACATTTTTTGCCACCCCGAATAATGATTGCTATACGAAGGTTTGTATGTTTTGTCAATCCCCGGAAGTTCGTCGTACGGAGTATATTGAGATTGAGCCGAAGTACTAAAGCCAATAATCAGGCACAAAAGTATACTAAATAGATATTGCTTCATAACTGGTATTTAAAAGAAAACCCGCTAAATAACGGGTTTTCTATTCAAATTAAACTAACTAAATTAATCTACAAAACTTGTCCGTAAACGTTAAATTCCGATAAGAATGTAAAATTATTCGGTCCTTCAAGTGCGACGAACTTAAAGTATCTTGCTTCTGGTAAGAATGCCAATGGGAATAACTGAACATCATTGGTTTTAGAATCAAAGTCAAATATTCCTTGATCTGTGAAGTTCTCACCATCGTTACTTGTTAAAATCTGGAATTTGGTATGTCCTCCGCCATTTCCTTGTCTACGAGCACAATCAACAGCTAACATTCGAGCTGTTTCTTTCATGTCGACAGTAAAGTGGTGTGGGAAATCAGGCGACGATTCTGCCCATGCAGTATGCCAGAATGTACCCAACTCACCA
>JAUVDE010000274.1 GCA_030595485.1 Draconibacterium sp. | reverse complement strand
GAGGTAACTTCCTTGTGGCCGGTTGTGCACATCAACCATAACCTTTTTAACACCTTTTGTTCCGCGCAGCTGATTTTCGTAGGTTCGCTCAACCCCTGCCTGTCCAATGTAATCCCCAGATTTGTAATAGTCATCACGCTCTAAATCACTTCTATTTACTTCACCAACATAGCCCAAAGCGTGCGCAGCTATTGGATGTGTATACTCGCGTAATGTTCTGGTTTGCGAATGAAAACCTTTAAATTTATAAAGCTGTTCTTGAAGAATGGCAAAGTTCTCGGGTGATATTTGTTTAATGAGAATTGACGACTTATAGCGTGAATATTTTTTAGCTTTCTGAATTCGCTCCTCTAAATCAACAAGTGGAATACTAAGCAAGTTACATAACAAAGTTGTATCGAAGACAGCCACTTCACGTGGGGTAATTAATAAATCATAAGCCGTTTTATTGTACACCAACAACTTTCCGGTACGGTCGTAAATTAAACCTCGCGCCGGGTATTGTGTATTTTTGCGAAGTACATTATTGGTTGCATATTGCTTATAGTCAGAATCAAGTACCTGCAAACGAAACAAACTTATGGCGTAGATTAATCCTACCACAGCAAAAACTGCCACCACCACATAACTTCGATTCGATAAATTATTCACACTAATTTTTTAATCGCGAAATACTATAAACTGACTTAAAACTATAACAAATATTGAAAATAGGGAACTTAAAAACGCCCGATATAAAGTTCCGAAAAAGTTTGCAAATGAAAACACTTCAACGTAAAAAAGAACGGTGTGGTGAATTATTACCATTAAAGCAGTGTAGCTTAAAAACCAAATGAACCGGTTTTGTTTTAAGCCCGGATAGTCGGACATATCTTCTTCGCGGTTTGTTATAATTCTAATAACAATTGGTCGGAGGTAAGAAATAAAAACGGAAGCAAAAGCATGGATACCCAGTGTATTTGAAAAAATATCGACACTCAGTCCCAATAAAAATGCCCCCACTAAAACCACGTAACGTGGCGATTTTAAGGGCAACAGCATTATAAATAAAACATACAGGTATGGATTTACAAAACCACTAAACTGCACTTGGTTTAAAAACAGTACTTGCACCAAAACAAGCACTATAAACATTATGGCATATTTAATTATTATCCTACCCATCTCTCATTACTTTTTCCAGATTTTCCAGCTCATCCTTTTTTTTGTTTTCAATTATTTCAACATATCGAATGGCCTTAAAATTGGTCGATAAGCGAACTTTTATAGCGTAGTAGTTTTCTCCTTCAGGCTGCGTATATTCATCCACTACACCAATCATCAATCCTTCAGGAAAAATAGAAGAATGACCACTTGTTACAATGGAGTCGCCTACTGCAAGTTTTACATGAAAGGGAATCTCCAACAAATCAGCAAGCTGGTAATCCTCACCATCCCACGAAAGTGAACCATAATACCCCGAATTTTTCAATTTAGCAGAAACACTCCAACGCGGATTCAAAATTGATAATCCGGTTGAAAACGACTCGCTGACGTGGGTGATTACGCCCACAATTCCCTGAGTAGACAATACTCCCTGATCACGTTTAATACCGTGTTTACTTCCCTTATTTAAGGTAATGTAGTTTTGCTGCTTATTTACCGAGTTATTAATAATCTTAGCCGCTGTAAAACGAAAAGTTGAATCTGACTCAGGCAAACCAAAATGAATTGAATCAGTATGAATTTCATCGTCTGCATTGCTGAAGTCGAGCTGCGTACGAAGTCTAGCGTTCTCTTCAGCCAATTGTTTATTTACATTCGTTAAGTTGAAGTATTGAAATACCGAGTTTACCGAATTATACAAACTTGCCGATACGTAGTTCGACGAATTCATAAACTTCGATTTTTGAAAACTGTTGTAATTAAACACAAGCACCAAAGAAACTACTTCTAAAAAAAGGAATAGCAAAAACGCGTAATTTTTTAAAAGGAATCTAAAGAGACTTCGCATTTACATATACAGTTCTGTTGGTTATCGAATCAAGAATGAGAAATTATCTACATTTTTCAATGCAACTCCGGTACCACGAACAACTGCTCTTAATGGATCTTCTGCAATGTGGAATGGTATACCGATTTTATCCGTCAATCGTTTATCCAAGCCTTTTAGCAATGCTCCACCGCCTGCCAGCCAAATACCTTTTACTACAATATCAGCATACAACTCAGGAGGTGTTTGCTCCAAAGCACTCAAAACTGCCGTTTCAATTTTCGAGATTGATTTCTCTAAACAGTGGGCAATTTCCTGATATGAAACAGGTACTTCAATTGGTAAAGCAGTCATTTGGTTAGGTCCCTGAACAACATAATCCGGTGGTGGTTCTTTCAATTGTGATAGAGCCGAACCCACATGAATTTTAATTTCTTCAGCAGTACGTTCACCAATTTTAATGTTGTGTTGGTGGCGCATATATTCCATAATGTCAGCCGTTAAATCGTCACCGGCAATACGAATTGATTTGTTAGTTACAATACCTCCCAACGAAATAACGGCAATTTCGGTAGTACCTCCACCGATATCAACGACCATATTTCCTTCAGGTGCTTCCACATCCAAGCCGATACCAATGGCACCTGCAAGTGGTTCATAAATCATATAAACATCACGTCCACCAGCATGTTCCGAAGAGTCGCGTACTGCACGAATTTCAACTTCAGTACTTCCCGAAGGAATAGCAACTACTATTCTCAGAGCCGGAGAAAACATTCTAGGCTTTGGATTAATCATTTTAATCAAACCCCGAATCATTTGCTCTGCCGCATTAAAATCGGCAATTACACCATCGCGTAACGGTCTAATCGTCTTCAGGTTTGCGTGCGTTTTCCCCTGCATTTGCCTGGCCTTTTCACCAATGGCAACCATCTTCTCCGTTTTTAAATCGATGGCTACAATAGATGGTTCATCCACCACAATTTTATCATTATGAATAATAATGGTGTTTGCAGTACCAAGGTCAATTGCAATCTCTTGCGTTAAAAATGAAAATAAACCCATGAATTTCTATTTATCTGAGATAAAGATATATTTATTTATTAATGTCTGAAATGTCTGCGACCAGTAAATGCCATTGCAATACCAAATTCGTTACAAGCTTCAATAACTTCATTATCGCGAATACTACCACCCGGTTCAATAATATACTTTACACCGTACTGGTTTGCGGCTTCTATACTATCGCGGAATGGGAAGAAAGCATCAGAAATAAGCACTGATTTTTCAATGTCCAATCCACCTTTCAAATCGAAGCGTGGCATAGTAAGGTAACGTAAACTATCCAATCGGTTTGGCTGTCCCATTCCCGCTCCTGTTAACCAGAATGCTCCATTTTCAGTTTCGGTAACAACTGCAATTGCGTTACTTTTTAAGTGTTTACATGCAATTGAACCAAACTTCGCCAAATTCATTTTCGATGCTTCAAAATCTTTTTCGGTTACCGTTTTAAATTCGGTATCCAAACCTTCATCTTCGTCTTGCACCAACATTCCGCCACTAATTGAGCGATACAATTTTTCGCCGGCAATCATCGGGCGAACCTGTGAAACTAAAACTCTTAAATTTTTCTTTTTACCTAAAACTTCAAGTGCCTCGTCGGTAAATTCGGGAGCAATAATAATTTCGATGAATTTTTTCCCAAACCACTCGGCAGCCTCTTTAGTAACGGTTTCAGTAAAACAAATAATTCCACCGAATGCACTAATTGGGTCACCTGCCCAAGCTAATTCCAACGATTCCATAATAGTATTTGTAACCGCCAAACCACATGGGTTTAAGTGTTTAACTACTGCGACAACAACTTTATTTTCGATATGAGTTACTGAATGATAAGCGTCGCTGGCTGATTTCCAGGCTGCATCGGCATCCAGCATATTGTTGTAGGATAAAGCTTTTCCTTGTAAAACTTGCGCATTTGCCAAACTAGCACCTTCGGCAACATTATTGAATTTAAAGAAAGTAGCCGATTGATGTGGATTTTCTCCATAACGAAGTACATCACCACCGTTTAAACTAACTCTTTCAGTTCCTGCATCAACTCCTTCGTTAAAGTAGCTAAAAATAGCAGCATCGTAATGCGACGAAACACCAAAAGCACGACCAGCAAACCATTTGCGATCGGCCATTGTAAATTCGCCATCGTTTTCTTCCAATTGTTTCAACAGTGGCTCGTATTCATTCTGCGAAGGAACAATTACAACATCTTTGAAATTTTTCGCGGCTGCACGAATCAACGAAATTCCACCAATGTCAATTTTTTCGATAATATCTTGTTCTTCAGCATCCGAAGCAACTGTGTCTTCAAATGGGTACAAATCAACAATAACCAAATCAATTTCAGGGATTTCGTATTCCGCTAATTGGCTAACATCACCTTGATTATCACGACGTGAAAGAATTCCACCAAAAACTTTTGGATGCAATGTTTTTACACGCCCACCTAAAATAGATGGATAACCCGTTAAACTTTCAACAGCAGTTACTTCAATACCTAAACCTTCGATAAAACTTTTTGTACCACCGGTACTTAAAATCTTAACACCCAAGTCGTTCAGTTTGGTAACAATCTTATCTAAGTTTTCTTTGTGAAAGACTGAAACCAAAGCAGTCTTAATTTTTTTATTATCAGCCATTTATTGGATTTTTCGCATTTTCACGCAAAGATAAAAAAATCAGTTTATTAACTATTAAAAACAGCAGGCTAAAAAAAATATTGTTATAAACTTCAGGTATTTGTAAACTAAGTGTAATCTTTTGGTTTTTTCTTAACTAATGGAATGTAATTGAAAGAATAAACCCACTGGAAGGTATTCTTTCGAAACAAACACTATTTTTACCATATCTAGAAATAAGTTAATGCTTCTACTTCGATTAATATACGAGTCTTTTTCTTTTGCCTTTGAGTCGCTCAGGGCAAATAAACTTCGTACTTTTCTATCCTTACTCGGAATTACAATTGGCATTTTTGCTATTATTTCGGTATTTACAGTAATCGATTCGCTGGAAAATGCCTTGCGAAGCAGTTTAAATAGCTTGGGCGACAATGTGGTTTTTGTAGAGAAGTGGCCTTGGGCTCCACCTGAAGGAGAAACAGAATATCCCTGGTGGCGTT
>JAUVDE010000354.1 GCA_030595485.1 Draconibacterium sp. | reverse complement strand
AACTAAGTTACAATGCAACATGTCAAGAAATACAAAAACTACACAACATGCTGTAATACTGAGCATTACCCCACATGTTTCAAAACACATATTATACAACAAGGATTTTTCGAGGTTACCTTTTTATACTACCTTGATTTTTTTTGAAAATTAGAATTTGGAGCTTGAATATTATTTGGAATTGGATTTTGAGATTTGTGATTTTTCAACGAACAAAAATCATAAGTAACAAGTTCGATTTATATATCTTTGTTGCTTTCGTAAACGAAGTTGTTTTATGTATAAGTGAAATTTACGAAAGTGACAGATTGAGTTTATTGACAAAGCTCGTTTTTTAAAAGCATAGCCATAGCTATGTATTAAAAATTAGCAGAAGCTCAATGAATTTAATGTGGTGCTTGCAGTTTTTCAATTGCACATTAATCAACTTCACAAAAACAAACTGTACAATGAAGAAAATTTCGATGATTGGGATGCTACTATTTGCACTCCTAATTTTAAACCAGCAGGTTTCTAATGGCTGCACCAACTTTTTAGTTACTAAGGGTGCATCTGTTGATGGTTCAACAATGATAACTTATGCCGCCGATTCGCATACGCTTTATGGCGAATTGTATTTTCAACCTGCTGCCAACTACCCCGCCGGTACCATGCGCAAAATTTACGAGTGGGACACGGGTAAGTTTTTAGGAGAAATTCCGCAACCAGAACATACTTATAGTGTAATTGGTAACATGAACGAGTTTCAGTTGGCAATTGGCGAAACAACTTACGGCGGACGTAGCGAATTAGGCAGCCAGGAAGGCGCGATTATGGACTACGGAAGTTTAATTTATGTGACTTTGCAACGTGCTAAAACAGCACGCGAAGCCATTAAAGTTATGACCGACCTTGTTGCTGAGTTTGGCTATTACAGCTCGGGCGAATCATTTTCGATTGCCGATGCCGAAGAGGTTTGGATTTTAGAATTGATTGGAAAAGGTGAAGGCGAAAAAGGTGCAGTTTGGGTAGCGCAACGTATTCCAGATGGATATGTTAGCGGACATGCTAATCAGGCACGTATTACCACGTTTCCATTGAACGACTCGAAAAATTGCATTTATGCAAAAGATGTGATTTCGTTTGCCCGCGAAAAAGGATGGTACAGCGGAACCAATAAAGATTTTAGCTTTTCGGATGTTTATGCTCCTGTTGATTTTGGTGGTGCTCGTTTTTGCGACGCTCGCGTTTGGGCAGGTTTTAATAAAATTGCCGCTGGAATGGAGACTTACACCGAATATGCGAAAGGAATTGTTGAACATGGTGGAGAAAATGAATTTCCGACCAACCGTATGCCTTTGTGGGTTAAACCAGACAAACAACTTTCGGTACAAGATGTAATGGGAATGATGCGCGACCACTTTGAAGGTACCGATTTAGATATGACAAAAGATTTAGGTGCGGGACCTTACGGTTTACCTTACCGTTGGAGAGGTTTAACATGGGAGGTTGATTCTGTTACTTACTGTAACGAACGTGCCATTTCTACTCAGCAAACCGGTTTTTCGTTTGTAACACAAAGCCGTAGCTGGTTACCAGCTGAAATTGGTGGAATTCTTTGGTTTGGTGTTGACGATGCTTACTCGACTTGTTACGCACCTATGTACTGTGGAATTACGGAGATACCTGAATGTTTTGCAGTAGGAAACGGCGACATGCTTACTTACAGTGAAACAGCGGCATTTTGGACTTTTAGTCAGGTGGCTAACTATGCGTACTCGCGATACAGCGATATGATTCAGGATATTCAGATTGTACAGAAAGAACTGGAAGATAAGTTTGTTACTTATGTTCCGGTAATTGATAAAGCTGCCGAAACCTTGTACAGCAAAAGTCCTGAGCAAGCACGTAAGTTTATTACTGAGTATTCGGTTAACGAAGCCAACAATATGACGGCACGATGGAAAAAGCTGGGACAATATTTAATGGTGAAATATACCGATGGAAATATTAAACGCGAAAAGGCTGGTGAATTTGTTCGTACAGAAACAGGAATGCCGGCATCGCCAATATTTGCCGGTTATCCGGAATGGTGGTACAAAGCCATTGTTCACTCAACTGGAGACCATTTTAAAATGATTGGTGGAGGACATTAGAAAAGCTACAAGCTTCTAGCCACAAGCCACTAGCTTTAAAAGAATAGAAAATAGACTCACTAAGAGTTTAATAATTATAGCCCCCGGTTTTAATCGGGGGTTTTTAATGCTCCATATATTATGAGTATAAGCGAAAACTGTTGTTTGAAAAGAAGTTGTTCCTTACGCCGACCATTATAATTTGGGCTTACGCTATTCCTGAATATCATCAATTCGGCTTCTTTTTCCTGAAAATCAAGCAAATAATTCCAAATACATTAAGGAATATGTTTGGCAGAATAAAAAAATTACTATTTTTGCAGCCGATTTTATGCAATCTCTGTATCGTATTCATACGAAACACATTGCCAACTATTTAAAAGCAAATAAGATGCAAGAATTAATTAAATTAGTACAAACTGAATTTGCGGTAGAAAACAAACTACCAAAATTCGGTGCTGGTGATACAATTACCGTTAGTTACAAAATTAAAGAGGGTAGTAAAGAAAGAATCCAGAATTTTCGTGGTGTAGTTATTCAACTACGCGGACAAGGATCAACAAAAACTTTTACTATTCGTAAAATGTCAGGAAACATTGGTGTTGAAAGAATTTTCCCATTGTACTCTCCTTTCATCGATGCGATTGAAGTTAACAAACACGGTAGTGTACGTCGTAAGCGTTTATTCTACTTACGTGCTTTAACTGGTAAAAAAGCTCGTATCAAAGAAAAAAGATTCTAGAAAAGAATTACGATACAAACAAAAAGGTCTCTGCAAAGAGGCCTTTTTGTTGCTCTAAACTGAAATACTCTGCTTCATCTAAATTACATTGTTTTGAACTTTCTATTTTTTCACCAATCACCTAACACACACCAATTTCTACTATTACCTACAAGTTAGCAACAAGGCGAAAAGAAAAAATACGCGTAGAAAGTTAGGTGCTAAATTGAAAGAATTTATTTTGTTTTTCCCCACGCGCTTTTGCCCTTGAGGGGCAATATGAAACCCATCGCACAAATAGCACATTTGTTTTTTTCCAACACACAGGCAAATACTAAAAAACAAAAGAGCTATTTTAGCCAACGCTTAACTGTGTACAATCAGATATTGAATATGACATTAGAAAATTATATTGACAACATAAATCAGAGATACCGACTTGGAAATGCAACTGAGCATACTTTTAGAGGCGACTTGCAACAACTCATTGAAAGTTTAGTTCCTGAAATAAGAGCAACCAACGAACCGAAAAGACAATCTTGCGGAGCACCTGACTACATCTTGACTAAAAAAGATATTCCGGTAGGATTTATTGAAGCCTAAGACCTTGGAGACAAAGACCTTGACGGGATAAAGAAATCGGGTAACAAAGAACAATTTGACCGCTACAAAGCATCATTAGACAATCTGATTTTTACGGATTACATAGATTTTCATTTATACAATGACGGAGAATTTATTACCAAAATTGCCATTGCAGAAGTAACGGAAAAAGGAATTGTTGCGTTACCTCAAAATTTTGCAAGATTTGAAAATCTAATAAAAGACTTTTGCACACACATTGGACAAAACATAAAAAGCCCAAAAAAATTAGCAGAAATGATGGCGGGCAAAGCCCGCCTTCTTTCTGATGTTATTGGTAATGCTTTGACCAGTGATGAAACACATAATGAAGATAGTACGCTTAAAGAACAAATGATTGCCTTTAAGAATATCTTGATTCACGATATTACTCCCAAAGGATTTGCAGATGTTTACGCTCAAACCATTGCTTACGGAATGTTTGCTGCTCGTTTGCACGACCCAACTTTAGATAC
>JAUVDE010000010.1 GCA_030595485.1 Draconibacterium sp. | reverse complement strand
TACTAATAGGTTTATTTTTTGGAGAGTATTGTTCCTTTTTCTCCTATTTCGGAGATGGATTTATCGGTCTCTTACAAATGACCGTACTTCCGTATATAATGGTATCTATAATCGCTAATCTTGGACGAATGTCCATGACTGATGGTAAGATTCTGGTATTTAAAGGAGTCAAAGTTTTAGCCCTCCTACTTTTTGTTGGAATACTCACCCTTATTGTTCTCCCCATCTCGTTACCGCTATGGACAGCAGCCTCATTCTTTAAACCTTCATTAATTGCTGTTGAACAGCCCATCAATCTACTCGATTTATACATTCCGGCCAACCCATTTGCATCAATGGCAAATAATGTGGTTCCAGCAGTTGTATTGTTTAGCATATTTCTTGGAATTGGCCTTGCGCGAATAAAAAATAAGGAAGTGCTATTGACCAATCTGGATGTATTGGCCGATGGTTTAAACCAGATTAATAAAATGGTTGTAAAACTTACGCCCTATGGTGTATTTGCTATTGCTGCTTACAACGCCGGAACAATGGATACCGATGAGTTACAGAGGCTTCATGCCTACATTATAATTTATACTGTTGCGGTAGTTTTATTGGGCTTTTATTGGTTACCCTTACTAATTTCCGCACTTACCGGAATAAAACCCAAAACCGTATTCAAGGAGACGAAAAGCACCCTTCTCACCATTTTTGCAACTGCTAAAATAATTGTGGTTTTACCCCAACTTATCGACGATGTAAAAAGACTAGTAAAACTATCGAAGGAAGTAGATAAAGATCTGGAAGCAAAAACAGATATTCTTATGCCACTGGCTTATCCATTCCCGAATCTTGGGACTTTTGTAATTTTTATTTTTGTGCCTTTTGTCGCCTGGTTTATGGGGCGAGATTTTAATCTTTCAGAAAATTTCACTTTCCTGGGAGCTACTTTTTTAAGCAGTTTTGTGGCACCCGTTACCGGAATCCCTTTTCTGCTCGATTTGCTAAAGTTACCACAAGAAATGTTTCAGCTTTTTGTTATTTCAAGTGTGTATACCGATCGTATTCGGGTAGTACTTGGAGCCATTCACTTGATTGCACTTACTATAATAACGGTTAGATGGACATTGGGACCTTTAAAAATAGAATGGATAAAACTAATTAAAGGAATAGTCGTGGGGTTAGTAATTAGCGGTGCCTTGTTAATTGGCACACGATTTTATCTTTCAAAAACTTTGGGTGAAAGCCAACAATACAAGCACTTTATTGAAATGGAATTTTATTCCGATTTTAATACCAGCATTGTAAAAGACATAAAAAGTATACCCGAAATAGACACAAATGAATTTGCAGGTAATCAGCTAAAATCAATTCTTAAAAGAGGAGTTTTAAGAGTGGGTTACTTGTCAGATCGTTTGCCTTTTGCTTTTAGAAGTTCAAGCGGAAACCTTGTTGGCTTTGATGTGGAAATGATGCATAAATTAGCAGAGGAGATGGGTGTTAAAGTTGAATTCTACAAAATCACCAAATCACAAATTTCAGAGTTATTGCCGCAAAGGAAAATTGATTTGGTTATTGGTGGAATAATAATTACCACTGATGTATTGGATGATTATGCCATGACCCAATCGTATATCGACCAGACATTAGCTTTTATTGTGGCAGACCATATGCGAAGTAATTTTGAAACACGCGAAGCATTTTTGAAAAATAAGGGTGTAACAATTGGTAGTGTAGACCCTTATTTTACAGCTAAAATGAAAAAACATTTGCCCGAATTTGAAGTAAAAAACCTTTCTTCTCCACGTGATTTTTTCAGAGATACAACCCATTCTGTCGATGCCTTATTACTATCGGCAGAGGCCGGTGGGGCCTGGACCATTGTTTATCCTTCTTTTAATGTTGCTATTCCACACCCCGAAATTATTAAGTTACCATGTGCCTATCCGGTAGTAGCAAATAGCCTGAGTTGGAAACTCTATTTGAATACATGGCTCGAATTAAAACAAAAGGATGGTACCATTGATGATCTATTTCAACATTGGATAGAAGGCGGTGGAGCAGATATTAAAGAGCCACGTTGGTCAATTATAAAAGATGTTTTACATTGGGTAGATAATTAAATTCAAATTCTGAAAATCCTGCTATGAACAAAACGTTTTATAAAAAGAATAAGAGGATAAAAGTTACAACGCTTTTCATACTATTTCTGATTTCATGCCTTTCGGGCCATGCACAATTAGAATCAACAGTATTTACTCTGGGTGATAGAGATACAAAAGAAAGCGACGCTTATTTTTTTACCAATCGCCCTTTACAAGTAAATCCAGATAATTCATTTACTTTCTTAAATAAATCAACGGATAAAACCAATACACTTTATTTTTGTGCATACGACTTTGAAACGGATTCCATCGATGTAAATTTCAGAACAATTAATCTTTCGGAAAAATACCCAAGCGGAAAAATTAAACACAATTTGTTCTACCAAGGCTATAAACATCAACGACTAGAAAGAGGAATTAAAAATTACTACATTATTGTTGGAGGATATGGAAAGTCGTTTAAAAAACAGGTGCACAGCTACATGAAACGACTTAAAGAAGTTTATGGCGATACCTTATTTAATAAAGTAGCAATTGATGTGTTTGCCTGGGGAGCTGAAGAACAAGCTTACAAATACTACAATGCGGTGCGGAAATCGAAAAATGGAGCCAACGATTTTGCCATCTATCAGCACATGTTAGATGAATTTATGAGTGATAAAGAGTTTTGGCGGAAAAATCCCAAAGACATCAAGTTTACCATTCTGTTTTCATCAATTGGCAACAACATGTTTAAGGAATACTTAGAAGAACGAGCCCGGCAAAATATCCCTCTAGTGAAGACTTATAGCAGAATTCTATTTATTGGAAGTGTTGCTCCCCGGAATGCTTTTGAAGAAGGAAATGCCTTCCACAATTTGCACAAAATGACCGATTCGGTTGATGTATTCGTAAACTCAAAAGACTATCTTTTAAAACTATCGAGTGTAGCCCACCTAAAAAACAGAATGGGAAACAAGGGTCCCAAAAAACCAGAAACACTCCCCGATTACATTAACGTATTCGATATTAAACATATTATTACCATGAAAGATATGTCGGGACTGGGACATGATTATATTCTTACCAATCCTGTTATACAAAATGTACTATTGGATCAAATAAACTCAAACATAGAGAAATAAACCACCAAACTTATTGTTTGGAAGACCATAGGGGACTTCTAATAATTACTTCGCATCAAGAAAGAAAGGAATTTTTAGAAGTCCCCCATAGTTAAGCGTTCCGAATATCGCTCTCTTTCTACTTATTTCGCTTAAAAGGTTGCTCTATTTTTTTCCCTTGTTCAAATTTAAGAATCACATCAACACCCGATTCTTTTGAACTACCACTTTGAAGACGTAAGAATAAATTTTCACTTAATTCATATTCAACGGTAATCGTTTCCGGAGTAATTTCATCACCATCAACTTCGCCAAAACCACGTTGGTAAATCACAAAAATATCGTTGGTAATGTATTTTCCAACCACAAAAGCTGCCGATTGCCAACTCTCGGTTGCTGTAATTTCAATCATGTCTAGCTTTAACTGGGTGCCAACTGTTCGGCTAAGCTGCGAAGTAAGGACACTGGCTACAGCATTTGAGCCTACCGAACCAATTAATCCATTTTGTCCCCCATAGCCAATTTCGTCGCTGGTAGCGCCAAAAACCAGAATCGAAATTCCATCGGTCTCCGTAATTTCTGTACCATCCAATAAAAAAGTAATATCCGGTTCCGACATTTCGCCATTTATCAGCAACTCGAGGTAGCGTTTTTCTTTGTCACTGCCTCGGTAAATATATTCGGCTACAATATTTAAGGTCGGATCAAGTTTTTCACCTCCTTGAAAAACAATCTGACTCTCTGTCAAATTCAATTTTCTACCGTACAAAATATAATGCCCTCTTACGATATCGATATTTCCAAAAATTTCAAAATAAGCTCCGGTTTTAACGATTTCAACTTCACCGCTTAGCTCAACGCGCATGTCATCGCTTTTAATCCAGGTATTCCGAGGGATTTCTATATTAAGTCTCCCAGTTAGCACATTGGAATATGCTCCAATTTTTTTCTCCTTTTCTCCTTTCAATTTCTCAACGGTTTCCAATGAAAAAACGGAATCTGCTGATACTTTTAAGGCTTCCACCAACAAAGGTACATCATTGTCAATATCGGTTTTGCCATCCGATAAAAGTGCCGGTAAATATACATCAGAACGAAGTACCTTTATTTTTCCACCAAATTCGGGTTTCTGGTTATTCGTTTTAATAAAAGTATTGGCATCCAACAGTATTTCATAATTCCGATGTTTGGTCAGAAAAAACTTATTGGCATCCAACTCCAAGGAAGAACTGGTAATGTTTCCTCTAATTATTGTCGAATCAAATTCCACTTCACCACTAATTGAAATTAATCCATTTTTTTGTTGAACCAGAGCCGTATCTAACAAAATTTTATTTCCATCAAAAACGACCGAAGTTTTTATATCCTCGTAATCAATACCCAAACTCTTATTCACATATTTCGCTTCTGTTACATCTATTCCGCCGTAAAACAGTGGGTTTTTCCAATCGCCACTGGCATCAATTTTACCATTTATAATTCCATACAGGCTATCGTTTGGTATAAACGCCGCAATTGCTTTTGATATATCAACTGAATCAAGAATCACTTTTCCTTCAAATTCATTTGGTACATCTAATACAAAGTTTAGCGAATCGAAATATGCTTTCACGTCTGCACTAATACTTGCAAAAAATGATTTACCCATATCGTTACTGGTTAATTCAGCAAATCCTCTTTGGTTTTCAAATCTAAATTTTGTCTCAACTGATGATAAACCATACACTCCATATTCAGGATTTCTGATATGCGCAGACCCATTTATAAAGGGATTTTCTGCCGTGCCCAATAAGTCAATCTCAGTTTCAAAGAAACCTTTTATCGAATCTTGTTCTGCCAAAAGACGGTTTAGCTGGCTCAAATCTAATTCGCGTGCCAAAACATGCACTTTATTCGAGTCGGAAGCTGAAAGAACACCATTAATACTTAGAAGAAATTCATCCCTATTTTTATCCTTAAAATGAAAGTTCTCAATTTCTACCTTCTCTCTTTCATAAATTTGTGCCTTCATCGTATCAGACATATAAAAGTTCGACACAAGCGAATTAATCTCAAATTTTGGAACAATCAATTGCATAGTATCTTTAGTTGTTATACTAGCTGCAATATTTGCCGTTAATGTATCGCGCCAATTTAAATAGGCAATGGCATCCACCTTCGATTTGGCATAATTAACATCAACACTGGCAGTATCCCAATCAATTGGCCCGCTTTCAGCATAATAAGCCCAAGTATTTACGTGTACATTTAACGAATCGGGTATCAATTCAACTAGATATTGTGCATCTGCTCTTCCCAATTCCATAGAATAGCCCACAGCATTAAAAATTTCAACATCACCACCAATATTCAGGTTATTAACGTTTCCTGAAACCGTTGTGTATGTTGTCAGCGAATCGAATGTTATGGGTAACGTAACAAAGGAATCGACACATTCCATGGACGTTATTTTGGCATAAACGCGTGTATCAAGAATTAGCGAATCGAGGTTAAAATTACCACTTCCGTTAATCACTGCACCAGGTACAGTCAATTCCAAAGAATCAAGAAAAATAGCTGTCCCCTGCATATTCACTTTTGCTTGTAAGGAATCGATAGGAATATAATAAATGGAACTATTAACCAGGTTCAAAGTAGCATTCGAAACATATTTCTTTGGATTCGACAATTGCCCTTCAGCCTGAATCACGCCGCTCACCTCTGTATCTTTAAGTTTTGGCACAAAGGTCGTTACGTCAAATTCTTCGCTAATAATTTTTGCCTTATAGAAAAGTGAATCAGAAATATCCTTCATTTTTCCTGAAATTTGAACATTACCAAAGTTGGTGTAAATATCGAGGTCTGCATTTAAGCTATCGTTACCATAAATACCATTGAAAGTAAGCGTATCGAATACAACATCGCGGTAAATCGAGTTGTGTAAATCAGCGGTAATGGTGGTAAACCCATTCGGGTTTAATAAGTTAGAGCCTTGTAGTTGAATTTCCCCTACAATTAAAGCATTATGTGATTTTGTTTCAATCCAGTTTTCAATTCTGAAATTGTTGAAATTTAGTTCGGCCGAGTACGAAACCGCTTGCTTTTTTGCAATAAGGTTACTTAAAGTATTTAACTTAATATCAGCATTAACGGATTGATTATTGTAGCTCAATTCGGCTTGAGCAATTACTGAATCGTTAGATGTTGTAAAATTTGCTTGAAGAGATGGCGAACACAACAACTTGAGTGAAGGAACAAAAATAGCCAATTCATTTTTATCTATCCGGCTGGCATCAATTATTGAACTCATATTCTCCTTCGATTCAAACATAGCATTTAAATCAATACTCGACCCGCCACTTAATAAAAGCAAACTATCCAGCTGAATCCCATTTCCATTCATTGTATATATACCACTCAAATTATTCAAAACAAAGGCCGGCTTTTCTGTTTTAAACTCAAAGGTTTTAAGATGAATACTGGTCTCTTTTTTATTATGAGCAGCTTTTGCTACTAGATTTAAATGATTTATTTGTTGAGGAATTACTGACAAAAATGAGGAGATTGAAACACTGGCATTTGTTATGCCCAGGTGTTTTGTTCGGACTTCGAAATTAAACGGCTTTTTTATTTTGGGAACAGCTTTCTCCGATGTTTTATGAATATTACTTACATTCCAAGTACTATCGCTTTTTTGCCACAAAAACACCTGTGGATTATCGACCAATACTGAATCGATGCTAATAATTCTACCCGATAATTCCCACAAATCGTAATCGAGTTGCAACAAGGGTAAAACTGCAATTATAGAATCATTATTACTGAGCGTTATATTCTGCACCACGATATGATCGTAGAAATTCCCCTGTAATTCTTCAATATCAAGTGTCAAATTGTACTCATTTTTAACCAACTGAATGGCACGTTCTTTCACTTTATTCTTAAAAAAAGTGGTTTGCGTAAAAAGCAAAAGTAGGACAAGAAGCAGAAGAATGCCTGCAACCAAAATCAATAAATATTTTAGTCCTCTTTTCATTTTTTAGAATGTATGTCCGATGTTAAAGTGTATTTGCCATCCTGTTTCTTCGTCAAATACTGGACGAGCAAAATCAATTCCAACCGGTCCAATTGCCGTTTTATACCTCATTCCTGCTCCTGCTGCGTAATGCAAATCTTTTATATCGTACGAAAATGAACTTAACCAAACATTCCCTCCATCAACAAACATGGCCAACTTAAGTTTTCTGCCAATATCGAATCGGAGTTCGGCACTTCCTTCCAGCAAACTGTTACCTCCAACAGGAGTACCACCTTCATCTTTTGGCCCAAGATCACTACGTGACCAACCACGCACCGAATGACTACCACCAGCGTAAAACCGTTCCTCAACAGGAATAAATAATTCGCTATCGTTACGTTTTATTCCTCCCACCTTCGCTTTTAATGCTGCCACCACACCTTTTTTTAATCCAAAGTAGGTTTTAAACTCGGCCAGAATTCTAAAAAAAGGTATTTCGTCGGTGAAAAAAAGATCGTTGGTTTTTGTATTAAACGAAATAGCATAACCTTGAACCGGGTCGAGAATTGGCGCTGAATTATTATAAATACCACCCACAACAACACCGGCTTTTTTATAAAATGATTCTTCATCTGGAGGTAATTCAAACTCACTAACATTGGTGGTATCAAGTTCAACATCTTCGTAAATAAATCCGATGGATGTATTCAACTCTTCCGAAAAACTTTGATAGAATGTTAGATTATAACCGTATTTATCAAGCTTATAACCAGGCTCGTTTTGCCGCATCATAAATGGGTGAATGCTAAGCGTATTCATTGGAAAGAGAAACGAAGGTTGCGAAAATTTTAAGTATATATTATAGGGCTCTAATCCTGAATGTTTTGCATAAAAATTAAGTCTCCCGGTGTTTGTTATAAAGCTCAATAATTGAACCTCGGTGAAAGCACGAAACTTGTCTTCCCGTCCATAACCAACACCAAACCGGGTTTCCCAACGAGGAGCTTCTTTAATCTGAATTCGCATGAGAACCGTATCAAGCAGCTCTTCTCCAATTATTGTTCGAACCGATGCTACACGATAATTTCCCTGATTATAAATCTGCTTTTGCGATTGATCTATTTTCTTTTTGGTCCACATATCGCCTTCCTTGTAATCGAGCTGGCGCACAATATTTTTCGATGGAACTCTAATGTTACCCTCAACAATGGTAGGTCCAAAATACGATAATGGCCCTCGGTTAATCGACCAATTTAACTTCGTTGTATTTGATGCTGTATCAACTTCTAAATCGTGTTCAACAATTGTATACGGATAGCCCCTATTGTAAAACGCTTCAGCAATTATAAGCTTATCATTCACAATAGCTTCGTCGCGAAATATTTTAGTAGAAGCCGTTTCCGTCTGAAAAACAACCTTCCTGTTTTCCCTATAATTAAGCACTTCATCTAAAGCCAGCGTCGAATCAACCTTAAACGAAATATCGGTAATTATTACGGGTTCGTTCTCTGTAATAAAAACAACTACATCTACTTTCTGTTTTTTATTTACTGTTATTTGTGGCTTGCCAAATTCCACATTCAAATACCCTTCTTTCTGATAAAATATTCTCAGCCGTTTAATATCGTCCTCGTACAGTTTATGCGTGTAATAAACCGCCTCTTTCCCAAATATTTTCTCTTTTATCCATGACCCCGATTCCAGAGTAATTTCTTCCTTCAGGCGCGAATTTGAAAGATGGGAATTACCCTTGAATTTGACTTTGCGAATGCGCAGATCTTCCTGCCCAAAACTTAGCAAAGTAATTAACAAAAAGAATATGCTAAATAGAATCGATTTCAAGAGCTTTCATTTTAGTTGAAAACAAAGATAAACAAGGTAATTCAAATAAAAATAAAGATATGAAAGTAGTTGAGAAAACATACACTTGTAACGCAGTTTTACGCTAATAAGTTTCGATGTTGAAATCCAAATAAATCATTGAACTCGCCTTGCTCCTCTTGCAAAGTAGTAAAAAGACAAATTCTGAAAATCATTCTAAGTCTATTATTGAGCAAATTTAGAATCAACTGAAATAATTTGAATAAATCCCTGCAAATCCTAACTTTAACACAACTAAAAACTAAACCAAATGAGTACTCCTTTTCTAATTTTCATTGTTATTTCTGCGGTTGGTCTCTTACTTTTTATGGTACTGAAACTCAAAATCAGTGCTTTCATTTCCTTGCTTATTACAGCCATTTATGTTGGAATAATTTCGGGTATGCCTTTAAAAAGTGTAACGCAGGCCATTCAAGATGGAATGGCTGGCACACTTGGTTTTGTGGCTACGGTTGTTGGTTTGGGTGCCATTTTCGGACAAATGCTTGAAAGTTCGGGCGGAGCAGAATCGTTAGCGCATTACCTCATCAAAAAATTTGGAACCGACAAAGCTTCGTGGGCAATGGTTATTACCGGTTTTATTATTGCCATTCCCGTTTTTCTCGATGTTGGATTTATCATTTTGGTTCCTATAATTTATGCCCTTTCGCGCGATACAAAACGTTCGCTGCTTTATTACGGTATTCCTTTACTGGCAGGGCTTGCAGTTACCCACAGTTTTATTCCGCCAACTCCAGGGCCGGTTGCGGTTGCCGAGATTATTAATGTGCAATTGGGTTGGGTAATTCTTTTGGGTGTAATCATTGGCTTTCCAACTGCAATAATTGCCGGACCAATTTGGGGGAAATATATTTCAAAGAAGATTCATGTTATGCCTCCGGCCGAATTCGATAAACCTTCCGAAAAAACATACGATGAAAATAATTTGCCATCATTTCGGATGATTGCTCTAATTATTACTATTCCTCTTTTTCTCATTTTGGTGAATACGTTTACAGGATTGGCAGTTTCAAAAGAAATTGTCCCACAATCCATTTGGACCGATATGCTTGAGTTTATAGGGCACCCATTTTCTGCCTTAATTATTGCCACTTTAACTGCCAGCTATTTTTTATGCATAAAACGAGGTATGGATAAACAAAAGGTGCTCGAATTGTCGACCAAAGCTTTGGGGCCTGCTGGAATTATAATTTTGATTACCGGAGCTGGAGGTGTGCTAAAAGAGATTATGGTAGATAGCGGTATCGGTAAAATTATGGCTGAAGGAATGGCAAACTCTGCTCTTCCTCCTATTCTTTTGGCATGGCTTTTAGCCGCAGTGGTTCGTGTAACGCAAGGTTCGGCAACTGTTGCCATGATTACTGCTGCCGGAATTATTGCACCCGTTATAAGCGAATTTGGATTGAATGACCCGCAGCGTGCTTTGGTTGTATTATCCATTGCCTCGGGAGCAACATTACTTTCGCATGTAAACGACAGTGGTTTTTGGCTGGTTGGAAAATACTTTGGTATGAACGAAAAACAAACCTTACAATCGTGGACCGTTATGGAATCAATAATCGCAGTTTGTGGGCTCGTATTTACTTTGCTGGCAAGTCTTTTCTTTTAGGCTCTATTCTTAAAATTGGAGTATATAATTTGTAATTTTGCCCCAATGGAATTTACCTTTAAACATTTCAAAGAGCTAACAAACCACGAACTATACGATATACTTCAGTTACGTGCCGAAATTTTTGTGGTTGAACAAAATTGCGTGTACAACGATTTAGATATTTTAGACAAAAGTGCCGTTCATCAATTTATTCGGAAGAATGGCGAGATTGTTGGATACTCGAGACTATTAAAACCAGGAACTCGCTTTCCTGATTATTCTATCGGACGGGTTATTGTAAAAGAATCGGAACGAGGGACCGGTTTAGGAATTCGAATGATGAACGAAGCCAAAACATTTATTCTAAACGAATGGAAAGCTGAAAAAATAAAGATAAGTGCCCAAAAATACCTTAGTAAATTCTACGAAGATTTGGAATTTGTTGTAGTAACTGATGAGTATTTAGAAGATGGTATTCCACATTTTGGAATGTTATTTGAAAAGTAATAAAATCATTTCGAACACACGAACATGCGCACAATTCTATTCATATCGTTTTTATTTTTTGCCTTTACTGGCAAAGCCGCTACGCAAGACAGCCTGACTAACCAAATTTTTAATCTGGCTTATAACATGGAATACGAACAGGCAGAAAAGCTATTGGGTGAAAACAAAAATAACATCGACTCCTTTTATTTTGCCGTGTTGGAAATTGATATGAGCTACTGGAAGAATGTAACAGGTACTGACAAACCAAATTACGGTGCCTTTGAAATTACACTTGACAAACATACGCTCGAACAGGCCCAAACCTTTAATCAAAAAGGTATTCAACTAATTCAACTTTCGTATCAACTTCGCTACGAACTTAAACGGTTCAAGTTGTTCAGTGCCATTTCGAGCCATAAAAAAACAAAAGTTATTTTCAATGAATTAAAAAATAATCCGCAAATGCAAACTATTGATAATCCCGATCTATTCGAGCTTTACAATTCCATGTTTTTGTATTTCAGTAATTATATAAAACCGTTTGGAGGTAAAAGCAAAGATGTTAATTGCAAATTAGCCATTGCTACCATGGAAAATCTGGCAAAATCGGAAAAACTGATGACTCGAACACTGTCTGCTTACTTTTTGGGAAGAACCTATTTGAAATACGAAAATACACCCGAACTGGGTATTGTGCATTTTAAAACCTTAAGTAAAATATACCCGGGAAACACTAAATTTCCAGAATTGCTTACGGAGTGTGAAGAAAAAGTCAATTAAAACATGTTAAAATTTTAAGGCAAACCAATAATTTTACGCGAAGAAACTCGTTTCTTTACTTAAATTTTGAGAATGATAAGACAATTTTACATCCTAATAATTCTACTTCTAAGTTTCAATTTATCAAGCTTAGCTGCCAATAACGATAGTATTGCCAATCGTATTTTTTCGCTTATCTACGACCAGAACCTTAGCGAAGCAGAAACAACTTTTAAAGATGGTAGCAGCCAATTAAACGATTTCTATCAGCTTTTTCTGAATCTGGATTTACACTGGTGGAAATACCGCACCACTTACTCAAAAGAAAGCTCTCGCAAACTCGATAAACTAATTGAAGATTCGGAATTGCCCGAAACCAAAACATACGAACAAAAAATGCGGCAAATAATGGTAAAATCGTATGCCCTGCGATACGAGAAAAAACAATTCAACATATTTGCCATGCTTTCCGCGCGTTCGGATATACGAGATTTAATTGCTGAGATTGAAAATGAAAAACCACCTTTTTCGGGTGATGAACAAAAATTATTTGAGAGTTATGTAATTATGTATCAATACATAGAAAACATTAACCTTTTTGCCAACGCACGAAAATCGGCTGAACGCGTTAAAAAGCTCAACCGTATGAAAAATTTGGCAGCCGAAGAAAGCGTAATTCTAAAAACTATAGCTCACTTTTTCTTGGCCCGTATGAATCAGAAAATTGAGGATGAACCAGAAATTGCATTCAATTATTTTAAAATTCTAACAACAAAATATCCTACCAATAAAACTTTTGCTGAATATCAGGCAGAGTGCGAGGAAGAAATTTAATCCCAAAGTTCTTGACTTGAATAATCGCGTTGAAAAGTACGTTTGTGGCATTTAGGACAAATGGCCTTTTTTAGCCGGTGAATATTGGTAAGCCGTAAACGAGTTCTACAGTCCTTACAACGAAATTCACTTTTATGAACCTCTTTTTCATCGTTAAAAACAGTAACTTCCACTTTATCTTGTAAAGTTCGACACTTGGGGCATTTGTAAATTTGAAACCCGGCCTTTAAATACAAGTCCTTGTTTTTGCGCGAAAGATTTCGAAGTAAGTTATGTGTTTTATAATGAAAGATTTGAGTACGCTGTTTCAGGTATTCTTTTACCGGCTGAGAATGCACTAAAAAACCATGTCCCTGGTTAAAATTTTCCTGGAAACCACAATAGTCGCAACGATATGCATAGGCATGTCCCATAATTAAATGCTTCCTTTAAATTTAGTGATTTTATCCCTGATTTAAAACGCTTTATGTTGTAGAGAATACTTTTAGGCTAAAGCTTTCCGGTAACGAAACAATTTCTCGAATAATTTGTAGTAATTACTAAACAATAGAAAAAACCAAATGAAATCAACATTAATACTTTTAGTTTTAGCATTTGTATTTGCTACAAATGGATATTCACAAGAATTGAACGTAGGAGATAAAGCTCCCAAGTTTAAAACATTAGCCGACGATGGCTCAAGCTGGAATGTGAGTGATTATATAGGCGACAAATTTGTTGTGGTGTATTTTTACCCCGCTGCAATGACCGGAGGCTGTACAAAACAAGCTTGTGCTTACCGCGATTTTAAAAGCCAAATTGCCGATGCCGATGCTGTTGTTGTTGGAGTTAGCGGCGACAACGTTGAAGGCTTAAAGCTTTTCAAAAAAGCGCACAATTTAAACTTCCCTTTACTTTCGGATGAATCGGGTGAAATTGCCACAAAATTTGGCGTACCCATGCGCGATGGCGGAACCATTACACGCGAAATTGATGGGAAAAGTTTTGATTTGGTCCGTGGAAACACCCCAAGTCGCTGGACTTTTGTAATTGATAAAAACGGGAAAATTGCCTACAAAAATACATCGGTTGATGTAAAACAGGACACAAAAGATATCTTAGAGTTTATTAAACAGAACTCGTAGAGAATTAAATTGACCATAATCGGAGAAAGGGAGCAATTTTGCTCCTTTTTTGTTTTCTAGAACTCATGAAAAACTATCTTTGCCAAAAATTTTAGCGTTGGATACAACGGCATTTCTAAAATATTTCGAGGGGCATTCCGGTCTTACACAGCTTGTGGGAAAAATGGCTGCCCCCCCGGGTGAAAAACTTCACCTGCATGGGCTTATTGGCTCTTTTAAAACCATTCTTCTTTCTCAGTTATTTCAAAAATCAAACAAAAACATAATTGTTTTACTCAACGATCGTGAGGAAGCTGCCTACTTTTACGACGATTTTAATAACCTGGGATTACAGGAAAATATTTTGTTTTTCCCTTCGTCGTACAAGCGTTCGGTGCAATTCGACCAAACCGAGCAAGAGAATATTGTACAACGTACCGAGGTTCTAAATCTATTTTCGAAAAAAGAAAAACCTTATTTGGTACTTACCTATCCCGAAGCGATAGTTGAAAAAGTAATTTCAAATGCAAGTCTCGAAAGCAATACACTTCAGGTAAAAACCAAGGATAAAATTTCCATTGAATTCATCAATGAGTTTTTGTACGAATATGGTTTTGAGCGTGTTGACTTTGTTTACGAACCGGGGCAGTTTTCAATTCGTGGAAGTATCGTTGATGTTTTTTCTTTCTCGCATGAAGATCCGTATCGTCTCGATTTTTTTGGTGACGAAATTGATTCAATTCGTAGTTTTGATATCGACAATCAGCTCTCGAAAGACAAGTTCAAGAAAATTACGATTGTTCCAAATATTCAGAATAACAATATTGAAGGAGAACGTATTTCGTTTGTTGAGTTTTTGGAAAGTGAAGACCTGTGGGTAGGAAATAACCTAACTCAGTTTTTCGATCGTGTTTCGGATATTTACCGCCAAACCATTGTTGAACGCGCAGAAGAAAATATTGCCGAATTAATAGTTGCCGGAACCGAATTACAAAATCAATTTATTGATAAAACGGTATTCGATTTTGGAAACGACCAGGCTTTTAAAGCCAATGAAACACTTGATTTTTCTAACTCGTCGCAACCTGTTTTTAATAAAAATTTCGAACTGCTGGGTGCTAATTTAACAGAGCACAATAAAAATGGCTATGAAATTTTTATTCTTTCAAACCAGGAAAAACAAATTGAACGCTTACAATCTATTTTTGTGGACACCAAGGTCAAGGTTAACTTTAAACCGGTTAATTTTATCTTACACGAAGGTTTCATTGACCATGAATTAAAAGCTTGTTTTTATACTGACCATCAGATTTTTGAACGTTACCACCGCTTCAAACTCAAAAGCCGAAAAGCACAAAAAGTAGCCATTTCACTAAAGGAGTTGAATAAACTTCATCCGGGCGATTATGTGGTACATATTGACCATGGAATTGGAAAATTTGCGGGACTAGCAAAAACCGAGGTTAACGGGAAAATGCAGGAAGCTATACGTTTAGTTTATAAGGATAACGACTCGCTTTTGGTAAGTATTCATTCCTTGCACCGTATTTCAAAATACAAGGGGAAAGACGGCAGTGAACCCAAAATAAATAAGTTGGGTACCGGTGCCTGGCAGAAAATGAAAAGCCGCACCAAAGCAAAAGTTAAAGATATTGCCAAAGAACTTATTGCTTTGTACGCCAAACGCCGTGCTGAAAAAGGTTTTGCATTTTCGCACGATTCGTACTTGCAAACCGAGCTGGAAGCATCGTTTATATACGAAGACACTCCCGACCAAGAGAAAGCAACCGCTGCTGTAAAAGCCGACATGGAAAAAACCATTCCCATGGATCGATTGGTTTGTGGCGACGTTGGTTTTGGTAAAACTGAAATTGCTATTCGTGCTGCATTTAAATCTGTTTCCGACAGTAAACAAGTTGCTATTTTGGTGCCAACCACCATACTTGCACTGCAGCATTTTAAAACTTTCTCGGAACGATTAAAAGATTTTCCTGTTAACATTGGTTATGTCAGTCGGTTAAAATCAACTACCGAAATAAAAGGCGTTCTAAAAGAAGTTACCGAGGGAAAAATAGATATAATTATTGGCACACATCGTTTGGTCAGCAAAGACGTTAAGTTTAAAGACTTAGGTTTGCTTATTATTGATGAGGAACAAAAGTTTGGAGTTTCGGTAAAGGAAAAGTTGAAGCAATTTAAAGTGAATGTAGACACACTTACTTTAACAGCAACACCAATTCCGCGAACTTTACAATTTTCGTTAATGGGAGCCCGCGACCTTTCAATTATGCAAACTGCGCCGCCAAACCGCTACCCTATTAATACAGAGGTGCATGGATTTAACGACCAACTTATAAAAGAGGCAATTGAATACGAAACCGACCGTAATGGTCAGGTGTTTTTTATTCATAACCGTGTGCAAAATATTTCTGAAGTTGAAGCTACCATAAAACGAATTGTACCGGGGGTTAGAACCGTTGTTGGTCATGGGCAAATGGATGGGCCAAAACTGGAAAAGGTGATGCTCGATTTTATAAATGGCAAATTCGATGTGCTTATTGCCACCACTATAATCGAATCGGGACTCGATATTCCGAATGCCAATACCATAATAATTAATCAGGCACAAAACTTTGGTTTAAGCGATTTGCACCAGTTGCGTGGCAGAGTAGGCCGTTCGAATAAAAAAGCTTTTTGCTACCTAATTGCTCCGCCACTTTCGCATGTTAGCACCGAAGCTCGTCGTCGTTTGCAGGCCATTGAGCAATTTTCGGAGCTGGGGAGTGGTTTTAACATTGCCATGCAAGATTTAGATATTCGAGGAGCCGGAAATATGCTGGGTGGTGAACAGAGTGGTTTTATTGCCGACATTGGTTTTGAAACCTATCATCGAATTTTAAACGAAGCCATTCAGGAACTAAAACAAGGTGAATTTAAGGAGTTATTTGAAGAAGAAGACAAGAATCAATCGCAGGCATTTCTGAAAATGAAATTTGTAAACGACTGTGTTATCGATACCGACATGGAATTGTTATTCTCAGGAGATTACATTCCCGGGAACTCGGAGCGCATGTTGTTATACCGCGAACTGGACAGCATTACAGACCAACATCAATTAGAAACTTTTAGAAAAGGTTTGCTCGACCGTTTTGGAGAACTGCCAAAAGAAAGCCGCGAATTATTAGATATTTTGCCACTGCGTTGGAAAGCTATTGATTTGAGCATGGAAAAAATCATTCTGAAAAATAAAAAAATGATTTGCTACTTTGTTTCCGACCAAAAATCAAGCTTTTACCAAAGTCCGGGATTTATTAAAATCGTTCAATACATTCAAAAAACCAGTACAAAAGGTCAAATGAAAGAAGCAAAAGGAAAACTTACCCTTTCGTTTTCGAATATTCCAAATGTTGAAACTGCCGACTATATTCTTAAAGAAATAGTTAACGAACTTCAAAGCTAGCTTCACTCCTTTTAAAAGTATTAGCTTGCAACAATAAAATTCGATGGCCACGCAACCTAAATCCAAATCTTGCATCTATATTGAACAGTTGTAGTAAAATTGAAAAAAAACTTATTATTTTGTATCGATTAAAAGAAACACAAATGATTAAAATTCAGAAAATTAGTACCGCTTTTATCCTGTTAGTAGCCGTGGCAGGTATTATTTCTTGTAATGAAGACAATGTAGAACCCTTTGAAGGAATCGGCGATGTATATACCACAAAACGCATTATTCATGATGAGCCACAATATGCACAGTCGTATTTCGCCTATGGTACTCAACCTATGTCGATGGCAAAAGTTTCAACTCCCGACGGTGACGAAATACAGCTAACAGCAACTGATGCTATAGAAAACACTTGGGCAAAGTCGGCAGATTTATTTGATTATAGTCCTGATTTCCCGATGGAAGGAGACTATTTATTTACTGTCCTTCACGAGGATGTACCTCATGAATTTTCCGACAAAGTAACTTTTATTGATCTGGACTTTTCGGAGATTACATTGACCGAAATGATAGATGGTGTTTTAACAGTGGAATGGAGTGCGGGCCCAGATTCTCAAGGTCATTCAATTCGATTATTAAGCCCAACCGGTGATTTAGCCTTTATAAGTTCATTCGTACTGGAGCAAAATACGAAGCTAGTAATTGGCGAAAATATGGGAGCGGAGAATTGGGCCGATGGTTATCCAAATGTAGGTGAAGATTATACCCTTGAACTTCATTCTTTCGCATTCGAAAGTACTGCTGCCAATCAAGACAGAATAGACCTACACATTGAAGAGATTGCAATAAGCGAAGAAACAGTAACTTGGGAATAAACCGGTTACAGTACAAAGATACAGAACCACCTGAATTCCAGGTGGTTTTTTTATGCCCTAAACACATTCTACTATGTTTTTAGTAGTTTTATTATAAATATAGTTGCTTTTGCTGTTTTCTATTACTATGTTTGTAGTAGACAATAATTTAGTACGATTATTGTAGACGGTTAAAATCATTTATAAGAACGAATGAAACAATTAACAAAAGCAGAAGAACAAGTAATGCAAATCCTTTGGGATTTAAAAGAAGGGGTAGTAAAACAAGTGGTTGAAGGTTTCACCGAAAATAAACCCGCCTATACTACGGTTGCTACAGTTTTAAATGTGCTTGACAAAAAGGGTTTTGTTTCACACCGAAAAATTGGAAACACGAATCTGTTTTCGCCGGCAGTTAGCAAACAAGAATACACCAAAGTTCAGTTTTCGTCTTTGTTGAAGAATTACTTTAACGGCTCATTTCCTAAAATGGCTACCTTTTTTGCAAAAGAAAACAACCTTGGTATTAACGAACTAGAAGAACTGCTAAAGCTTACAGAAAACGAATTAGACAAAGAAAACAACGATTAATCATGGGAACAATTTTTACATTTCTACTGCATGCCTCAGCCGGAATTGTACTGTTTTATCTGGTTTACTGGCTCTTTCTGAGGAAAGAAACTTTTTATGCTGCCAATCGCTGGTTCTTAATTATGGCACTCGCATCAGCCGTTTTACTACCGCTTTTCCCACTTCAATATTCTGTTTTACTTGAAGCTAAGAACACTAATCCTGCAATACAAACCATAAGCGATACCTTTAAAAACATACCAATTATTCTTGAGCAAAAAGAAACAATAAACTTTAGTTGGACGCAGGCTCTTTTATTGATTTACCTAACCGGAGCAGCTATTTTTATGCTTCGCTTGCTAAGCCAAACTGTTATTCTTATTCATTTAATGATTAAATACCGCGTTAAATCGTTTAACGGCGTACGAATTGTTGAGAACGAAAAATACGGATTACCCTTTTCATTTTTCAACATTGTATTTATAAATCCTAAATTTCACACACAGGACGAACTGCCGGAAATACTGGCTCACGAAAAAGTGCACATTCGTGAGAATCATTGGTTCGATCTGCTTTTTATAGAACTGTTAACAGTCATCTTTTGGTTCAACCCATTTATTTGGTTGTTTGAACGAAGTATTAAACAAAACCATGAGTACTTAGCCGACAAAGGTGTTCTTGCGCAGGGACACACCCTTGGAAAATACCAGTCAATTTTAGTAAACCAGCTAATGGGCATGCAAATTATTGGAATTACCAATAACCTAAATTTTGCTCTTAGCACAAACAGATTAAAAATGATGACGAAAAAGAAAGCTTCAGCTAAAC
>JAUVDE010000189.1 GCA_030595485.1 Draconibacterium sp. | reverse complement strand
AAGGAAGTTCCCTCGATGTTACTTTTAATAATAATTACATCGTTAAAATTATCTCCGGAAGCACAGGCTTCGAGGAAATATTTTGTAGAAGCTACAAATCCGGGGTCAACCGGAGTTCCTACAAACTCCAAAATATCTGTTCCATTGCTTCTTTCCAATGTTAAATCGGGCATTGAAACAAGAGTTGGTGCAACCGGGTTTTCAAGTAAGAAAATCTGATCGCCATCCTTTTCGCAGGAGTAAAGCAATCCCAGCAGCCCAATGAAAGTTATATATATTAATTTCTTCATTTTTTAATGCTTTTACAATTAATAACCAGTGTTTTGTTGAATGTTGTTGTTTGCAGCAACTTCATCTCCCGGAATTGGGAATAAGTTTAAATGATTGCTGGTAGCAACTCCATCAAATACGCCGCCTTTCCATTGCCAGTGGTACGTACCACCTGTATATTGTCCGAAGCGAACAAGGTCGGTACGGCGCTGTGCTTCGTAGTAGAATTCACGTCCACGTTCGTCAAGAATAAACTGCGCTGTAAGTTCGTCGGCAGTAATGTTTCCATCGGTATTTCCGTAGGCGCGTTCTCTGATAATATTGATATCTGAAACTGCAGATCCTGAGTTACCCAAGTTGAATTCCGATTCGGCACGCATTAAATAGGCATCTGCTAAACGGAAAATAGGGAAATCGGTACTAGCGAATTCTGGATTATAGTTGTTTGCTTGCGAACCATCGGCATTTTTGGCTGTAAACTTATAAACTCCAATACCGTAGTCGCCGCTTGATGAAGCACTTGGAATATCAAGGCTCCTTTTCATTTTTAGGAATACACGTTTGTCTTTAGCTTGCGAAAACTCAACATCAGTCATGTCTATTGGACCGCCATAAGTGGCTAAAGTGTCAACCAGAATATTCATAAAATCTTTACGGGCACGGTTACCGTTCCAGTTGGTATTCGATGTTAATCCGTGGTAATCTTCTGCCCTTATATAGGTTGCATCGCTACTCGATTCAATAATGAAGGTAGTTCCAACAGCGCCTTGTGTATTAATACCATCTTGTTCCCAGGCAAAAATCATTTCCGAATTAGCAGCGTAATGGTTATCAGCAGTAAAGTTGTGACGGTAGTCAGTGTTTAATGCATAGGCTCCATCACTAATTGCTTTAGTGCAATAGGTAATACAATCGTCCCAATGTGCAGTTCCGGTGTAAACTTCTGCGTTTAAGTAAACTCTCGCCAATAACATCCATGCAGCACCTTTGTCGGCTTGCGGATATGAATTTCCCGGTTCAGGAAGAATGTTTTCCAATTCTTTTAATTCTGAAACAATATAGTCGAACAACTCTGCACGCTGAATTTGTTCAGGATAGAATTTACCAACACCATCTAATTCAGTTGTAAACGGTGGATTTCCAAACAAATCCATAAACCAATAGTACGCTAAAGCTCTTAAAAAACGTGCTTCGGCATTGTATTGTACAACCTGTGGATCATCATCTCCCGCAGTTAAACTAATAAAGTCGTTGGCATAAGTAATACTTAAACCTAAACGTTGGTACAAGGCAGTAAGGAACTGATTGCTCGGGCTCCATGTTTGCGTGTTTAAATCGGCAATACCCACATCGCCCCAGCCACAAATAGCTTCATCAGTTGTAATTTCCTGAAGGTTCCAAAGTGCACGCATGGTTGTAAAGAAGTTGTCGTCGGAAGCACTAATATCGGCACCACCGTTTGCTCCTTGCCCAGAAATAATGAAACTGGCATAGATTTTACCCAATACTTGTTTCATGTATTCAGGATCGTCTCCAAGGTTTCCGGCCATTATTACATCCGGATCTTTTGGGGTAACGTCCAAGTCTCCAACACAGGCTGATAGCACAAGTGTTGATAGAAATATAATGAAAATTGATTTTAACTTATTCATTTTTAAATTCTTTTAAAGGGTTAGTAAGTGAATCCAATTCCCACCATAAAGGTGCGTGGTCTTGGGTAGAAATTATTATCTATACCTCCTGATACTTCAGGATCGAGCCCCTCGTAATCGGTAATTGTAAATACGTTTTGTACAGTAAAGCTAATGCGAGGAATCATTCTTCCTTTCATTTCTTCGTAAGTATAACCGACACTAAGGTTGTCGAGCTTAAAGAATGAAGCATTGCTTACAAAATGGTCGCTGGTAAATTGTCGTTTTACGAATTGAGTTTCACTCAAGTATGTTGGCATGTTTTTCCAGTAACCAATTTGGTACATTTGGTCGTACGACGAGCCAGCAGCAACCTGGTTGTATACATAGTTTCCAATGCTTGCACGCGATGAGAATGAAGCGTCGAAGTTTTTGTAACGGAAACTTGCCGAAATACCCATTAACACATCTGCCACAGGATCGTGGTAAATATATTTGTCATCGTTATCGCCATTTACAGTTCCGCCTTCGCCTGATAGATCGACATACATTCCCTCAATAGGAGATCCATTTGGATAATAAACTTGCTGGTTTACATAGTATGAGTAGGCCGGATAACCAACTGTAGTAACTTGTTTTGTTCCAGTCATTCCGTCTCCGTAAAGAACTTTGTAGTCAGGATCGTCATTTAAGTTAAGCTTGGTAATTTCATTCTCGTTGTACGAGATGTTAAAGCCAACATTTAACGACATGTCTTTCTGCGAAATTGCTCTCCAGTCAACAGAGAATTCAACCCCTTTATTTTCTAAGCTACCTACGTTGGTAAGCAAAGTATTGGAGAAGTTACTTCCGGTTGGAATGGTAACTGTATTTAACAAGTCTTTGGTTTCGCGGTAGTAAACATCTAACGAACCCGTAAGTTTGTTGTCTAAGAAGCCATAGTCAAGACCAATGTTAGCAGTAGTTGTTTCTTCCCATTTAATATCAGGATCGTATGCATTTGGTCGAAGCGTTGGCATAAATTCACCGTTAATTGGATACCACGAACCACCCGAAGAAGCGACATAAGTTGCCTGAGCTGGATAGTCGTTACCAATATCTTGCTGGCCGGTGACACCCCAACCTACACGAAGTTTTAAACTCGAAATCGTTTTAGAGTCTTTTAAGAAACTTTCATCACTAATTTTCCAGGCAAAAGCTGCCGATGGGAAAAGTCCCCACTGGTTGTCGCCTTGGAAACGTGAAGAACCATCGTTACGTAAAGTGAAAGTAAGTAAGTACTTGTCAGCTAAACTATAGTTTACACGGCCAAAAAACGAAACCAGATAGTTTTCGGTAATGTACGAGCTTTCGGGTTGGCTAATTCCAAGTCTGTAGTTTCCACCCTCTTTTTGGAAATGTTGCCACGAGTAACCAGCCGTTGCATCCAGTACGCTATTAATCGACTCCATATCTGTTTTGTAATTCAAATAGAACTCCAAAAGGTCGTTTGTGAAGTCAGACCAATATGTACTTGTCATTCCTACGGTTTCTCCGGTTAATGTAGAAGGAGAAGTAACAGGACGATTGTTGTGTCCGTCGCTATCAGAATTATCAGTAGCTAAATTTAGGTTAGCTCGTAAGCCTTCAATAAAAGGAATTTTATAATCGGCCTGTGCACTTGCTATAATACGATTTACGTCTGATTTATTGTCAACAGCCATTAATTGTTCAACGGGGTTAGGTGTACCAAGGTTAGCACCGTAGTTTTCCCACTGGAAATAACCTGCCGAACCTGTTTGTGATGCATCACGAATTGGTTTTGTTGGGTCCATACTTATTGCTGAACCAATAGCTCCCGAGTCGCCAAAATTATTGTTAGTGGTCATTCCCTTAAGACTAAAATTAAGCCTTAGGTCGCCATCTAATAAAATTGGGTCAACACTTAACGAACCATTTAATCGTTTCATTGAAGTGTTTTCTAAAATACCATTTTGATTGTTAAAACCAATTGAAGCACGGTAAGGAATATTTTTTAGCGACCCTGATATGCTAAAGTTATTTTCTTGTGAAACCGAAGTTCTGAATATTTCGTCTTGCCAGTTGGTATTTGCATTCCATAATTTGTCATAGGATTCCGTAGGAAATATCGCCGGGTTGCTTCGTGAAATTTGTCTTATTTCATCACCCGAGTACACATCAATATATTTAATAGGAGTAGAAACTGATGTTTTAATGTCGAAGTTAATTCGCATTGGTCGGCCGGCTTTTCCTTTTTTAGTGGTAATAATAATTACACCGTTTGATGCACGTGAACCGTAAATAGCAGTTGCCGAAGCATCTTTTAAAACACTCATCGACTCTATATCGTTGGGGTTTACAAAAGCCAGGAAGTTGGTACCGCCGTCAACATCATCGTTGGCAATAGGAATACCATCGATAATAATTAAGGGGTCGTTTGATGCATTTAATGATGAACCACCACGAATACGAATTTGAGAACCCGAACCCGGAGCACCACCTGACGATGTAATTACAACACCCGATGCTTTACCCACCAATAAATCTTGCACCGAAGTAATGTTTCCTTTGTTAAAGTCTTCGGCTCTAACTGCGGTAACTGCACCTGTAGCATCTTCTTTTTTTACTTGTCCATACCCAATCACAACTATTTCATCAATGTTTTCCATCGATGCAGCTAATTGTATATTAACAGAACTGGTACTTCCAACAACCGCTTCTTGTGGAGTGTAACCAATAAATGTAAACGACAGTGTAATACCCTCCTCTACATTAATGGTGTAATCTCCGTCAAAATTGGTAATGGTTCCATTTGTAGTTCCTTTAACTACAATTGTAACGCCAGGTAAAGGCTCACCATTGTCGGCGTCGGTAACTTTACCTGTTATTGTTTTTAGCTGCGCATAACTTATGCTAAAGGCAAGCATGGCAACCAAAAACAAGACAACTTTAAGGTTTTTAAGAATAATCCTCATTTTAAATGTTATTAGTTTATGAATCTTCTTTGTTTTTTAGTTAAATAATCTTCAACTCAAGTGGCAAAAAATCAGCTGATTACATCTGTTTCTTATTCAACACAAATAAAATTCGATAGGCGAATGTATAACAATTGTTAGTAAAAGTTTAGGCTTTTTAACACTTGGGTTTATGCAAACGTTTGCGGTGACGTTTGCGGCCAACATGTTATAAAACAGGTGGTTACTGGTTGGTCGTTTTTGCATGAATGAAAACGCCCAATATTGGGCGAAATGATTACATTTGTTTTCAATACAAAAACCATTAACCATATAACCTAGGCAGTTGTGTCTTATAAGATATTGCTATGAAAAGTGGACTTGTTACCATAAAAGATTTAGCCCGCGAGTTGAACATCTCTGCATCAACTGTTTCTCGTGCTCTTAAAGACCATCCCGATATTAGCGTAGCTACTAAACATGCCGTTCAGGAACTGGCAAAAAAGTTAAACTATCAGCCCAATGCTGTGGCGCTTAGTTTAAAGCAGCAACGTAGTAATACTATAGGTATTATTATTCCCGAAATTGTGCATTACTTTTTTTCATCGGTTATTAGTGGTATTGAAGATGTTGCTTACGATGCGGGTTTTAATGTAATTATTTGCCAAAGTAATGAAAAGTACGAACGCGAAGTGGCTAATGCCAAAACACTTATGGCTAGTAGAGTAGATGGTGTTTTGGTTTCCATATCAAAAGAAACCGAAGACTTTGCACATCTATATAATATGCGTAATAACAATGTTCCAATGGTGTTTTACGATCGTATTGTTCCCGGCTTTTTGGCTGACCAGGTAATTATTGACGATTTTGATGCTTCCTATCGTGCCACGCGTCATTTAATTGATAGTGGGCGAACTAACATTGTACATTTGGGGGGACCCATGTCTTTATTAATTGGAAAACAACGGAAAGAGGGTTATTTAAAAGCCTTAAATGAAGCAGGTTTGGAGGTTAAAGAGGAAATGATTATTGAAGCTGATTCTTTCGAAAAAGCACGTATGGCAATAATGAAACTCATCAATAAAAAGATTCCCTTCGATGGCGTTTTTGCTACCAATGATCTTACTGCTATTGGTGCCATGCAAACTATTCAGAAGAAAGGGTACAAAATACCCGACGAAGTTGCTATCGTTGGTTTTTCGGATGGGCGCTTCTCCGGAATTACCGTTCCTACACTAACATCGGTCGACCAGCATGGTTACGAAATGGGCTCAATTGCCACTAAAATGTTATTAAAACGTATTACTGCCGAAAATGATGAGTATCCGTTTGAAACCAAGGTGTTAAATGCAAATCTGATTGTTCGTGGTTCATCGCTGCTTTAAGCAAGTTGTCAGTGTTCAGTCTCAGTTGGCAGTAAGGAAATTGTGAGCCCTAACGGGGCGGCAAGCAATAGCCCGGTGCGTAGCGCCGGGTCTCATAAAATAAATTAAGCGTCCGGTGCAGAAAGTTCATTAAAGAATATTGGTGTTCCCGGACGAATTCTACAAAAGTATTTCAATGCAGTCGTCCTTTTCTTTTCAGGAATGAAGTAGAAATTTCCCAAATCCATCAATTTTTTTCTAACCCCAAAACATGTTATAGAATATATTTTACAGTTCCGCAAACGTTTGAAATTGGTTTTTTGAGTTAAAAGTGCCGGTTTTCAGTGGTTTGAGAAATACCTGATTTGTTTTTCTGCATTATTCTCATTTATCTTTGTCAGGCAAAAAATCAAAAGATTACTCCCGTTTCAAATTCAACAGCAAATTTTCGTTTGCTGTAATTTCTATGTA
>JAUVDE010000218.1 GCA_030595485.1 Draconibacterium sp. | reverse complement strand
TTTTCAATAAATTTAGTTGAGAATGTTTGCGATGTAGAACTGGAAGGACAAACATCGGCACCAGTGGTCACCAGTACTATTTTCCAATCGGAAGGACTATTGGGAGTCAAGTCAATTACGATAGGCTGAAGCGAATCGGTTTCGTGAACACTTCTGTTTATTGTCCATTTAAACTTGCTTGCATTGCTCGATGTATTCGTAATAATTAACTGGTTTCCTTCTTGTTTGGGAACAAACGAAGCGCGCGGTGCAGCGTGTACAGTAATCGAGTATCCCGATGGTTCACCATTTATTACAAACTCAAGCGGACCTGATTTTGCAGCCGCCGGAATAAATACAAATTCACCGCTTGCATCCTTTTTAACTCCGTCTCCTTTAATTTCTACTTTGCTGTTTGGCGGCGTAATAATAAACGGATATAAATTCTTGTCATTGTTACAGAAGTTCTCAGGTTTTAGAGAAATGCTTGCTTCAATTTCATTAAAAACAATATCGTGGCTAACTGTGGTTTTGCAAACTCCATTTGAGGCAGTAACATGCAATGTAACAGTTACCTTGTTATCATCAACAGGTAATTTATAACTATGCGTTGGGCTTCTTTCTTCCGATGTTTCTCCATCTCCAAAGTCCCATAAATATTTAGCTCCGGGTAATTCCCCACTAGGCACAAAAGTATGCCGCACCTCGCTGGTCGGTTCTTTAGGCACCTCAAAATCGGTTTCAATTCCTTGGTAAACGGTAAGTTCGGCATCGGTTACCTGACTATTTACTGTAAAACGAATTGGTTTACCGAACATCTCCTCTGGGAAATTTGCAGGTTCAAATACTACCCTTTTATCTTCTATAATTATTCCTGCAGTGGCCGGATTTGCTTCAACAACTCCATCGGTAGGAGTAACTACAAACGGAATTGGATCGGTATCGCTTAACAAACAATATTTGTCTTTTTCAAGACGCAATGTTGCCGGTGGTTTTGCAATTATAAAGTTTACCGGAGCACAATCGGAACAACACATATAAGGTAGTGCAAAGTCGGCAACTACTGTATTATCGGGCACCGTTGAAACCGGAATAAAACGCTCGAGTGTTTCTATCCGGTTTAAAGTTCCAATAAACCTGTCGTATTTAAACAAGCTGGTTGCCGATTTAAGCACCTCTGTTTTTTCAAGGCTTGTTAGTTTATCTATATTCAAAATATTATCGGAAAGATTTAGTTTGGTGGCAGATAAAGTATTAGCCGAAACCATTTTGACAGAAGCCAGTTTCTCGATAATACTTTTTTTATCAGAAACCACTTCTTTATTTTTATAAACCAATACAAATGTTCCACCCGGCTCAACACCTGCTTTATGTTCTAATCCCGGATGTTTTTCTACAAATTGTGAAAGCTGCAAACGCAAGAGAATTTGCTCTTTACGCTTATTCACTTCTTCCAACAAAATTTCGAGCTTTTTTCCCGAACAACATACCGTTGAAAGCTGGTTAATTAATAAGCCCATAAAAGCTCGTAACTGAACCGAAAGTTGTGTTGACTGGTAGCCTGCTTTTAACTTTTGAACCAGCGCACAAAGTTGCGAAAGCGAGAATTTATATTCGCCCACAGTGGTGGTATCCACTACCGAAACTGCAGTTGGCATGTGCGTAGTTAACACATATGTGTGCGCCATTAACTCAACCGATTTTGTTATTACAAACTCCTTCGTATCGGGGTCAGCATTCCACTCGTCGGTATCTACTTTATCTTTTAATTTAGCATTTGCACTTAAAATTATGTCACTTGCCGAGCCTCCTTTATTTTCATCGAAAGCTTTTTTCATTTCGGCACCAATTGTATCGTCAACCGTAATTAAATTCTCGGTAACAACATTAAGCATTGCTTTTTCGCTTGGTGGCTGATATAAAAATCTGGCATTCGCTTTAGGAAGAGTTGCTGTTTTAACTTTTCCAAAAGCAGAAGCTGTTGGGAATTTGACTATTGATTCAAAATTAGCCGAAACGTTTTTCTTAATATCCAACTCAGCTTCTTTTACATTTGCTCCAGGCACTTTTGTACTAAAACCCGAAAAGAAATTTGAAACTTGAGCTAAAATACAATCTTGTTCTGCTGTCCAGGCTTTTAGCATCACTTTTAAGTCTTCAAACTCGCAATTGTAATCGTCAACATCTAGGTTTTCGCTGTTAACATTCACCGATAAAGCTTTTACATCGAACGCTAAACCATAGCGTCTTTTTTGCTCATCAAGTTCCTCCAACACATCGCGGTAATCTTTTCCTTGGTGACCTTCTATTCTGTAAAAATCGAAGCCATCTGTATTATATTCTAGTGCTTGCTGAATATGAGGAAGAGGAGCTAAACTACTTCTATTGTAACTTAGGTTTAATGTTTGTTCGAACCTGCTGCTTTTAAAGTAGTCCCACGACTTTAGGAAGTTTGTAGTAATCTTATAATAAAATGGAATACTACGTTTACTCAATTCGGGCAATTTATTCGAAGGTGTTATTTTTATATTACCTGCCTTTGTTTCGAAGCGATTAATTAGCTCGAATAAACGCAATACCAGACTTTTTGTTTGTTGAATTTTATCGCAGCCATTATTTATGGCCGGCGACTTATAAAAACTATGTCGTAATTGTTTAGGCTCAGTATTTATTTCTGATAATAAACCTAACATTATATGTTTTGGAAATGCATTAATATCGGGCGAACACATTTCCTTTAAGCATAACAAATGAACCTTAATTTCATTGTAGGTATCTACTACATCTTTTAAAAAATCGTAACGATACTGAATATTAAACGGAGTACGGTAAGCGCCAAAACGCAGTAAGAATTTCAATTTTGACAAATTTGTGCTCAATACTGAGTTGCTTATTCCCAGTTGAAAAACGTCTCCAAAATTGGCAACAATTTGTGCAATTCCTTTTTCTAAATTCTCAAGCGTTTTTTCATGATTAATGGCGTTGTAATACGCACGTTTTAGTTCTTCGTATTTAGAAGTGCTAATTTCATTCAACACCACTCGTTTTACGGCTACTTCGGGAAGATTAATATAAGCATCTAAAACATCAAAATCGGCATAAACGGAATCACCACTGGCAATAAATTCAGCATCGGCTTTTGACATAACCAACACACGCAAACGGTTAACTTGCTCCACCCCTTGGTTGTCGCAATCAATGGCAGTACACAAGTCACCTTCTTTACCAAACGATTCTAAATAAAGTAAAACCGCCATGTCATTTAACCCCGTCAATTTGCTTATGGGTTTGGCATTTTCGGCTGGCTCTGGCAATAGTTCGTACATCGTAAGCAGTTCATCGGGGCCATTAATTACCACTTTTTTAAATGGATCGTAACTTGCTGATAAATCTTCGAAAATCTTAAAATGCGAATATCCAATGGCATTTTGTGCCAAGCGTTTCAACTCCGATTTATCGACATCGTGTTTTAGCTGCAATAAGTCACCATCGCTGCTTACTCCAACTCCCGGAGTTATGTATATTTTGTTACTTCTACGCGAAATATTAAAACCACATACCAGCCCGATACCATTTAAGAAAACACGCGACAGCCGATCCTGATCATCAAAATAGGAAATAAATTCGTTTAGCTGTTTTTCTGTTAATACCTGGTTATCCTCAAAGGTGTGGTACTTGCTTGTAATTTCTGTTAATTTAGATGCCATCACTTTAGTAGTTAAAGGTTTCCAATATTTGTACGACCTAAAATAATTCGTTCTTCCAGCGAATCTTCCTCATCGTCGCAATCAATAAGCCTTCCGCTCGGATAAATGGTATTCAATTCGGTAAGGGCTTTTATTAAATCTTTCAGTTTCACTTCATCTTGCGCTTGCACCGAGTTTGTTTTTGCAAGCAGAAAAGCTTTCCATGCTTTTTCGAAACGAAGCATATCGTTTTCATCTTTTGGGACATTGTTTTTGCGGTCGCCTATCCAACAAATTCGAGCTAAAACATGGGCAGGAAGTTCTTTACGAATTAAATCTTCCATAAAGTTTCGAAAGTCCATATTGCTAAAACGATAAGTCCAACCGGGCAAAACAACGGTTACCCTGTACGAATATGGATCGATGGGTTCGCAACTTTCGCAATTATCGGTGCAAACCGGCATAAACTGCTCTTGCAAACCACCAGTGCTGGTTACATCGGGGCGCAGTAAAATATGCTCAACTATAAACATTCCCTCCTCCACAAAATCTTCAGTAAAAAATCGGATAATCTCGAGAATGGCAGCCTTCAGTTCTTCCAATGTATCGTAATACAAAAACTGGCGGGCTATTATTCGGTCGGTACTTTTTGGCTTGGCATTGGTATTAATTATATCGAATGAATACTTCCCCGCAGTAGAGCGTTGTATTTCGAAATTACCAATTTCGGTTTCGTCTTTTACATCCTGATTAAAACCTTCATCTATGGTTTCGGACGAGGTTTCAATAATTTTTACAATGGCCTCGTACATTTCGTCTTCGGCAAACCTAGGTGCAACATAATCTTCGGTTGCCGATAAAAAATAAACACCGTTTGAATCTTTTATGTGCCAACGGTAAACTTTTTTATTGTCCGAATCAAATAGATCGTATATTTCAACATACGACTCGGATAAATTGCGACGAGAAAAATCTTTTACCCCACATAAACGAGCTATCCGCTTTTGAGCACCGGCCACATTTTCACAATTCCAAAGTTCCGCGAGTTCTTGATTGAAATAGTTAAACGCACTACCGCGCCAATTACTAATTCCTTTATTTGTAACCGTTCCCTCACTGTCAACTATTTCGCCATATTCCGACAGAAAAACTTCTTTTGATTTCACCACCGATTTATCGGCATATTCGCCATATAATTCTTTCATTAGAAATGAATACTCGCTTATTCGTTCGGCAAAACGAGCTAATAAATGGTCGAGCAATTCATTTTTACGCGCAATATTATTATCTAAATCGTGCAGCAATTTATGCGTTAATTCTTCATCGTCTGTTGGATAACTATTTACCAGCTCGCCAAAATCTTTAATATCGCTGACGGCTTGTGTAAAGTAGGTTGCCGACAATTTATTATCTACCGACAAAAGGTCTTTTACCTTATCGAGATGGGCAAAGTAAGTAGCAAATATTTGGTCGAAGAACAGTAAATAAGCCTTTAGTTGTTTTGCTTGCGCTTTACGTTTAGCCGATGCTCGCAATGGTAAGCCTACTTCACCAATTCCGTATGTTTCAGGAAAATCATTCTGAATAGTGGTGGTGTCGCCTGTTGAAAGATAATCACCTTTGGGTACATTTATCGACATTCCAACTTTTGCCAACTCTTGTTCTTCCTTTTCGTTGACTTCTAATTGTGCGCCATATTCTTTAACCCTTTTATTGTTAACATTAACCGGCAAAACGCCTTTATAATAACTAAATACACTGGTATCGCACAACTTTGGTTTTTTGCCATCTTTAATACAAATCAACCAGGTATCATTTTCATTATCCGGATCTAAACAATTGTTTATTGCCATTTCTTTAATGACTTTCACACCATCAATTTTCATAATGAGCCGCATTAAATCCGACAAACGAACTTCGGTGCGAAGCTTTGCCTTTTTTAATTCAAGCGGATCGAGAAAACCATTTTTTAATGTTGGTCCTTCAAAAACCTGTTCGGAAGTATAACCCTTATCGAACATTTGTTGCAGCGAATAAAACCACAAATCGGGTGAAAAATATTTATCAATTGCACGTAGTACTTTTGCATGAACCAACTCTTCGTTGCTCTCGGGTTCCACTTCAATGCTTGCACAAACTTCAATCGCATGTGTTTTTACTTCCGAAACCTGAATTAAATCTTCACACAAATTCCGGTTTTTATGGTACAGCTCTACTATCTCCTTTTTAATTCGCTCAATTTCATCCTTTTTATCGGCAGCTTTCGGAAAATTTGCTTCATCCAACTCATCAAAATCAACTACCAATTTATACAAACCATTTAAAATAAAACTCGATTTATGGTGATCTGCCAAGTCTTTAAAATCTTTTAATTTGTACGATAGCAAATCGTTTTTACAATCAACATAAACCGATTTTTC
>JAUVDE010000187.1 GCA_030595485.1 Draconibacterium sp. | reverse complement strand
ATGTGCAATGGGAATTAACCAGGTATTCTTCTCTGTATCGACTGTTCCTCCTATTTCATCAACTACTACACGGTCAATAATACTCAAACCGGTTTCAGCCATATTTTCAAATGTATCAATTCCATCATTTTGAAAATTTTGGCGGGTTCTGTGAATATTAAATTTATTAGAAAAAGTTCTCCCAAAAGCTTTTTCAACACCTTCTTCACCATACATAAAACCAAGTAATCCGCCCCAAGTTGCAGTGGGGTTGTCCGAATCCCAACCGGCAAGTACACCAATTTTAATGGTCTCTTTTATATCGCCTTCGCCATAAAACAAACTAACCAAGCTAGCCGCAAAGTTTATTCCGGCTGCAAAACAACCATTGCAATAACGTTCTTGCGAAGTTATTGTGTAGCCATCTTCCTGCAGAACCTGGTAGCGTTCGTACACCTCGTCGCGGGTTTGTTCCCACGAAATACCGGTTTGGTAACGGCTTAACACAAAATCGTACATTTTTGCTGAATACGAATCGTTTGGAAGATGTAAGCGAGCTTGTTCAGCCATCCATATAAGCTGTTCATTTAAAGCTTTGCTTTTATCAGCTTTGGTTGCCAGTGCATGCATAATTACGTAAAACTCCGAAATCCATGCAGCATTTTCGCGTGCTGTGGTTCGAATGGGCAAATGTGCCATTTTTAAAGCCACATCTGGTCGGGTTGGAGCAAACAATCCAAATATCTCGGTGGTTAATTGGGCATCAATCATCTCAAATTCAGGGTTGTTTTCCGGATTACTGGTTTCAGGAGGTAAAACTCCTTCTTGCATTAAATCGAAAGCTTTCTGGTTCGAAACCCATAAATAGTTTTCCTCTTCGGCTTTTATATGTTTTAACCAGCCATCACGAATTTGCCCAGGTGTTAAAATGCTGGTTCCGGTGGTGTACAACAAATGTTGGTACATGTATTCAATATCCGTATCGTCGTCGGCTCCCCATACTTCGTCTACATTCCGAAATACAAAATCGATATTCTCCGACAAATCACTAGGTATTCCTTGTCCCCAAATACTTGGCTGGTCGGGTTGTCCCCAATCATGTCGAGTATAAAAATCGCCGGTTTTAGGTTCGCCAATATTTCCTATTTTATCCATTTCGGTAACTAAACCTGTCCAGTTAGCAATACATTGTCCTAGCCAAAAGCCATAAAGTTTATCCTTGTACTCTTCTCTGGAAATGACCAGCTGAGAAGAATCTTCTTTTGTCGATTTGTTTCCTTTCTGGGAGGAATTATTACAAGAAATAAATACTAAAAGGAGTAAAAAAGTTATTGCTGGTCTCATGGTTTAGCAAAATTAGTTTGCTTAAAAATAAGTGAATTTTTGATTTGAATCAAAAAAGAAACTTGATATTGTTGTTTTAATACTAGTTAATGGCTGCCCATTAATTTTTAAACCAATTTTCGGCCAAATGGAGTTAAGGCCAACGATGCCATTTTAAAATGCTGCCTTCCCCATGGAATTCCTATTATTGTTATTGTAAGTAATAATCCGAAAAATAAGTGGGTAAGCATTATCCAAATTCCACCAATAAAGAACCAGATGATATTCATAACTGTCGAGAGGCAGCCCGGAGCATAATCCATGTATTCAATGTCTTGTCCGAATGGCCAAAGTGCCAAAATGCCCAGTTTAAACGATTGAATGCCAAAAGGAATACCAACAATTGTAATACAAAGTGCCAGCCCGGCCAGTATGTATTCTAAAAATATGGCAAAGCCCCCAAATACTAACCAAATAATGTTTCCAAGGAATTTCATAATAAATAATTGTTTAATGTGATTGGAAAGTACGATTTTACCTGAAGAGCCGAAAAAGTTATAAGGTGAATGTATGTTTTTTAGAGATAAGTGGAGAATTACAATGGTTGATTCTTTGTTTTAATAGTTCATAATACTTTCTACTTTTGTTATTCCACCTTATTAATGACAAACTGAAATGGATACAAATCCTGAAAAATATAAGCTCGGTTTATTTTATTTCGATCCAAAGGATTCGCGTGTAATTTTACCAAAAGTAAACCGCATGATGGGCTGGACTTTGAATTTTGGGCATCCTGTTACTTATCTTATTCTTGTTGCTTTTATTGCACTGCTAATTTTTGTTTGATAATTTTTAATTCAATTATGATTCAGCAAAAGGAAATAACATTACCCCGCTTTCATCGTGGTTATCATTTGGTTACTCGTTTAATTGAAGATAGTCTAGCGGAATTACCCGAAACAGGTTTATTGCATATTTTAGTTAAACATACTTCGGCGGGAATTACGCTTAATGAAAATGCCGATCCAACTGTGCGAGGCGATTTTGAGGGTTTTATTAATAAAATGATTCCTGAAAATGATCCCGTTTACGTGCATACCTACGAGGGGAGCGACGATATGCCTGCTCATTTAAAGTCGTCAGTAATTGGTGCTGAACTTACCATTCCTATTACTCGAGGGCACTTAAATTTAGGGACCTGGCAAGGCATTTATTTTTGCGAGTTTCGTGATTATGGTGGGGCGCGAAAAGTTGTACTTACCGTTTATAGTTAGCTTTCAGTTTCCGGAACCCAGCCAAAATCAATATATTCCCACGTAAAATCTTTACCACAAACATCAATTTTTAAAAAACCTTCTTCCATGCCGTAACGTTTTCCTTGCCACCATTGCGAACTTACTGCTCCACCTGTAATATAATGAATGCCGTTGTACTGAATATCTTCTAAAAAATGTAGGTGACCTTGCAATACAAGTTTGGTATTGTGCTGTTCCAGAATTGCAATTACTTCGTTAGCATTGCTAATTATTTCACCTTTGCCCATTCCTTCGTTTGGCCCTTTCATTATTTGCGAACCAATACTTAAAAGTGGAATGTGGATACTTACGGCAATGGGTTTTTTGCCAGCCTTTGCTAAATCTTTTTTCAACCATTCGATTTGTTCTTCATCTACTTTTCCATAATATCGGCGCTTATCAGTGAAGCCAATTCCGTCTAAAACAACAAAGTGCCAGTTTTTATGATCAAAAGAATAATATCTCTTTGCTAAACGGTTTTCGTATAATTTTTTGCCATATTCTTCATGGTCTGGTGAAATGCCACTGCTTTTGTAGAGCCCAAAAACTTCGTGGTTTCCCATGGAATGGTAAATAGGCATATTTAGGTTTTTGATGGTTTCTTGGTATAAATTATACAAACTATCGCTTCTTTCGTAAGTTTGTCCCAGCGCATCCATAATGTTATCGCCTCCAGTTAATACAAAGTCGGGAGACAAACTGTTTATGGTGTCAATCGCCTGTAAAAAACCTTCTCTAGCATTTCTTTTCTCGGTTAAATGTATGTCTGTCATAAACACAAACGAGAAATCGTCCGAATTCTCCGGTTTACTTGATGAATTTTGTTTTGGTTGGCAACCAATTACATAAAAACCAATTAACAGGAAGAAGATTATTTTTTTCATTTTAAATTCTTTTAATTCATACAACTAACTGTGAAAGTAATTGAATTGATTGAAATATTTATTTACATTCGGATAAAAGTTTCTAAGATATAATCGGTTAAAAAAATAAATATGAGAAAAATAATATTGCTTGCATTAAGCTGCACTCTTGTTTTAAATGCTTTCGCACAGCAAGTAAGCAAGGAAAAAGAAAAACAAATGCAGTGGTTTGAAGATGCCAAACTAGGTATCTTTATTCATTGGGGAATTTATTCCGTGAATGGCATTGATGAAAGTTGGTCGTTTTTTAATGATTACATTTCTCATGACGATTACATGAAACAGCTGGACGGTTTTACCGCAAAAAACTACGATGCTGCTAAATGGGCAAAATTAATTGCCGGAAGTGGTGCAAAATATTCGATACTTACCACAAAACACCACGATGGCGTTGCACTGTGGGATACAAAATGTGGCGATTTAAGTGTTGTGAAAAAATCGCCTGCCGCAAAAGATTTGGTGGCGCCTTTTGCCAAAGAGCTTCGAAAAAACGATGTAAAAGTAGGACTTTATTATTCATTGCTCGATTGGTCGCATCCCGATTATCCGAATAAAACGCGCGAGATTAAACGTTATAAAAGCGACTCGGTAAAATGGAATCGATTTGTTGATTTTAATTTTTGTCAGTTGGAAGAACTTTCGACACAATTTAAGCCCGATTTATATTGGTTTGATGGCGACTGGGAGCAATCGGCTGAAAAATGGAAAGCAAAAGAACTGGCTGAAAGTTTACGTGGATGGAATAAAAATGTGATTCTTAATAGCCGAATTCAAGGCTATGGCGATTATGCCACTCCTGAACAGGGATTACCAATTACGCGTCCTGATAACCGTTACTGGGAACTTTGTATGACCATGAATGACAGTTGGGGTTTTCAGCACAACGACCATAATTATAAAACACCAAACCAGGTAATTCGAATTTTAGTTGATTGCATAAACAAAGGCGGAAACCTGTTGCTCGATATCGGTCCGAAAGCCGACGGAACAATTCCGGAAGAACAGGTAAATATTTTAAAAGAATTGGGACGCTGGACAAACAAACATGCTGAAGCCGTTTACGAAACACGTGCCGGAATTCCTTTTGAACATTATTACGGACCAACTTCAACGAATAAAAAAGGTGATATTTTGTATTTGTATGTTCCTCATAAACCCAATGGCTCTTTGGTTTTAAAAGGGATAAAAAATAAAATTAACCGAATGTGGGTGGTTGGTAATGGCACAAAATTAAACTGGGATGTTAAAATGAAACAATACTGGAGCTCAGTTCCTGGCATTGTTTATATCGATGTTCCCGAAAAAGTGCTTGACGAACAAGTAACTGTAATCGCTGTCCTTTTAGACGGAAAGGTTGACTTATATCGCGAAAAAGGACAGGTAATTGAGAGTAATTAATTTAGTTACGTAATTATTAAGGAATTTCCTTCCAGTTTTACATTGTACTTTTTTAATGCACTTGCAGCCGGACCATTTAAAACAGCTCCAGTAGTACTAAATCTCGAACCATGACATGGGCACGGTACATTCTCAGCTGCGTGGTTGTAAGTAACTGTACATTGGCTATGTGTACATACTTTGGATAATGCTAAATAGGCGTTATCTCCTGTGCGAAATACAATTATATTTCCAGAATAAATGAATCCTCCTACTGTACTCAAATCTGCACTCGATGCTGCATTCAAATTAATCACAACTTCATCAGGATTGGTTGGTACTAAATCTTCATCATCATCGGAACATGAATTAAATAACATCGGTGTAGTTAGCAAAATACTACCACCAACTGCAAATTTTTTAATAAATTCTATTCTTTCCATTTCTAGAAGTTTTAGTGTTTCTGAAATAAAACACCAAAAAGTCTTCTAATGTTCAAAAAGAATAAACTTAAATGAACTTTGTACAATTATTATTCACCAACTTTCTCAACTTCATTTGTGTTTAAATACCACAAATAGCCGGTAACTTTTTTAAAACCAGTAGCTTTTAAAGTTTCGGCATAGTGTTGAACCTGCTTGTTGTATTTTTCGCTTTTCGCACCCGTTTTGTAATCAACAACAATTGCTGAATTTTCAAGTGTCATTATACGGTCGGGGCGAAGCAGTTTATTGGGTGTCAATAAGTCGCGTTCGTTTAAAATGTTGTAAGTGTTATCAAACCAGTGTTTTACTTCTGTTAGCGCCAGATTGTTTTTAATCGTCTGCTGAATCTCGTCCAACTCATTCTTGTCAATTTTACCATCATGAAAAGCTTTGAAACATGCCATTTCAACATCATCTGAAGTTTCTATTTCCGATAAAATTTCGTGTATTAGTTTTCCAATGTTTTTAACCGAATGGTGTTTCTCATCTTCTACTAAAAAGTCTTCTCCCGAAAGGCGCAGTTTTATTTTTTTACTAAAATCTTTGAAACGATAATTTTTAATCAGAATAGAACTGGCTTGCTGTGTTTTTTCCTTGCTTTGCGGAATAGTACCATATTCAAAAACCAGCTTTTCTTCATCCAAACAATTTTCGAAGGGGGTTAGGGTAACCTGGCTTTGAAGTGCTTTGTACAATAAATAATGAAGTGGTTTTTCCGAGCTCGGAGACTTACTTTTTGTTTCGGTAGCCTCAGGGCAATTCATGATTAAAACTGATTTGGCGCGGGTGAAGGCCACATAAACCAGGTTAAGTGTATCGATGTAGTTGCTCACTTTTTCGTCGAAATAAACCTTTTTAAATTCCGATTCCGACATGGTTGTACCGGCTTGCACAGGAAGTAATGGGAATTTATTAAAGGGTGCACTATCCGATTGACACCATAAAATTGGAGCATTGGTTCCGCTCCAGCTTGTTTCCCAGTTGAGGTAGGGAAGAAGTACAGCTTTAAACTCCAGTCCTTTCGATTTATGAACGGTTAACAAACGTATGGAACTTACCTCTTCGTTTACATTTACCGATGATTTGTAACCCTTTTCTTTCCACCAAAAAATAAGGTTCGAAAGGTCGTTTGACAGTGACGTTTTTAACTCGCCTGCTTTGTCGATTAAGGTTTGTAAAAAAGGAAGCTCCGACTCCAGATTAAACAAGCCAAACAGGGCGCAAACTTGTGTAATAGTTTCGTCTAATGATGAAAGCAATACTTTCTTTTTGGTAGCCAGTAATTTATCACCCAGTTCGTTTTGAAATGTTTCTTTAAATCCGGTTTGTAAATGCCAATCTTCCGAATCGGTAAAGTCGAGTAGGTTTTGCCCATTTT
>JAUVDE010000348.1 GCA_030595485.1 Draconibacterium sp. | reverse complement strand
TCGGAAAAAAGAAGCTGATGTTGCTCATGGAGGATGAGAAGTTTCCTCCACCAAACCCCGAAAGAGCAGCATAAATTGCAAAAGTCATATAAGAAGTGTTTACATCTTGTAAGGCAAAACCCACTCCAATTGCAGGAATTAAAAGTAATAATGTGGTAACAAAAATTACGTTTCTTCCACCACCTAATGCAATTAAAAATGAATTTGGAATACGTAGTGTAGCACCTGCCAGTCCAGCAATAGCAGGCAAGGTATAATACAAACTATTAATTTCTTTGAGCTTTTCGGTAACCTGTGCAGGATTCATGTCTGGTGTTATCATCCCAAAGTTAAAACCAAAAGCTTTTAATTTTGTAGCGATAATACTCCACATTATCCAAACTGCAAAAGCCAAAAGTAGTGCAGGAATTGAAATCCAAAGATTCCTTTTTGCAATTTTGTTTCCGGTGTCTTTCCAGAAGGTTGAATCTTCTACGTTCCAATTCTCAATATTAATCTTCATCGTAATATGTTTTAGTTTTATTTAGTTTCAATATTTAAAGAGGTTTCAGGAGAACTCTGTCGATTAATTTTAGTAATTGTTCGATGCATCCAAACTAAACAAAGTGCAGACAGGAAGAACATAAACAGCCAGCACGATGTCCATAAACCAGTGCCTTTAAGAAGATAACCAAATATAATTGGGCAAAAGAAACCACCCAGACCACCAAGTACTCCAACCATTCCGCCAACTACACCAACTTCATCGGGGAAATAATCAGGAATATGTTTATAAACTGCTGCTTTTCCAACTCCCCAGATACTTCCGATTAAAATTACCAAAACGGCAAATATCCAAACGTTCGCCTGAAAATAAATTTTTGTAACACCTTTCCCAATTAACTGTTTCTTCGTTACTTTATCTCCCTTTTTTACAACTGATTCTTGCCAAACATCTTTTGTGGGAAAAATCATAACTTTGTCATCTGTATTTTCATATTCCAAATTTTTTGTGGTAAGTGGATATTCTCTTTCGCCAACTTTAATTAAGTTGTCAGAAACAAAAGTTACAATGCCATCTTGTTTTGCCATAATTCCTTCCCCCGGTGATGTTATTTCCATTTTTGGGATGAACAACAAAGCACTAATAGTTACCGAGGCACCGAGCACCCAATACATAATTTTTCTTGCTCCATGAATATCGGATAACCATCCACCAAAAGCACGAATTACACCCGATGGAAAACTAAACAGTGCTACAAACAAACCGGCAGTTACCAAAGGCAAATAATATACATTTACAAAATAAGGAATCAGCCATTGCGAGAATGCCACAAAACATCCAAACACAAGGAAATAGTACATCCCAAACCTCCAAACACGAATATTTTTCAGGGGTTTTAATATTTGCGCCATCGTTTTGTTATTCGAAGCCGGCTTTTTATTCTCGGTAAAAATCAAAAATATTATTCCCATCACAATTAAAGCTCCACCATATATTATAGGCAATCTTCGCCAACCTTCAATATCAGCTCCATCGTTAGTAAGCAATTTCAAAATTCTTGGTGCAAAAACAGCAGTTAGCGCAGCTCCGGCATTTCCGGCACCGAATATGCCGAGTGCAGTTCCCTGTCTGTGTCTTGGATACCAAACAGAAGTGTATGCAATACCAATTGCAAAACTTACCCCTGTTAAACCAAAGCCGAAACTATACAAGGCAAACGAAAAGAAAGAATTTGCAGTGGACAGTAAAAACAAAGGAATTGCACAGATTAAAAGTAGAATTCCATACACCCATTTACCTCCATATTTATCGGTTAAAATACCAGCAGGTAAACGAAAAATTGCTCCGGTTAAAACAGGAATCCCAAATAACCATCCCATTTTTACCGGTCCCCAATCGAAAACCTGATTGTCAACTAAAAAAGTAACCAATACACCATTCAGCATCCAAACCGCAAAACATACGGTAAATGCCAGTGTATTAAAAAAGAGCATTCTGTGAGATTTCGAAGTAGCAATTTGTTCCATTGAAAAAAACTTTATTTCTATTAATTTTATTTCAAACCAAAAAACAAACAAATCCCAAGGCCTTTATATTGCAACTTTCAATCCCTTGAGCTTTAACAACTAATAAATCACACAGTATTCTATATACGCTGATTTTTTATGACAATTTCTTTTTGATTGAAAGGTGTGAAGTGATGAAATTGAATTGCTTCATAGATAAAATAATACAATTACAAGTGGTTTTTTCAATCATCGGTTATCGTAGTTACTAGTTGAATATGGCAATGAAAATATAGTGATTTTTAACGACGTTCTGTAACAGATGTTACAAAATCAAATAATAGGCGAAGTATTAAGAATCGTTCTAAATGAGAAGGATCCCTTTTCAAACTTATTCACATTTAACATATTACACATTCGCTCAATAGCGAAAGGCTACTCACCCAACGCTAATTGAGAGTTCTTGTTATTTAAGTTTTTATAAACCGTAACTCTTCCCCCTTTATATCTATCAAATGAAAAAGTCCATTGTTCTTAATTCGAAAATCATTTCCTACAACATAAAATCAGCGAAATCATCTAAGGAAAAAAACATTTACTTTGTTAAATACTATAAACAAGTAGCATTTAAAATGAACCTGAGTAAAACATCAAAATATGCCTTTCGAATTTTAAGCCACATGGCTAAGGATGAAAAAGCATTATACTCAGCTCAACAACTACACAAAGAAATTGATGTTCCCGAGAAATATTTGCGACGACTACTAACCGATTTATCAAAACACGGTTTTATAAAAAGTATTCAGGGACGGCAGGGAGGATTTACTTTTAACAGGGACATCAATCAAATTACACTTCTTGAAATTGTGGATGCCATTGACGGTTTAGATTCGATTAACGAATGCATTTTAGGCTACGAATCGTGTGCTTTTAGCCACTCGTGCCCCATGCACAACATTTGGGAAGAGACCAAACAAAAGACGATTAAGACATTAACAGATACAACTTTATCCGACATTCATAAAAGTATTGTTGGGGTGAACTGATTTTTTTGAAATAAAATGCCACCTGCAAATGGTATAAAAATAATTCTATTCATTAACTAAAAAGTAAAATTATGGTTGATTCGTCGGTTGTTCTTGCTGGACAAACACTCGCGTACACTTTTTACACATCGGTTATCATTTTATTGATGCTGTGGTTTGGAATAAAAGTTACGTCAAAAGGAAAAAGTACTAAAGTAAAACCGGGTGCGTTTTACGCTTTTGTAATCTTTCTAACTGTGCTGGGAGTTTCCCTTCACGTTGTTACCTTAAACACAATTCCCTGGACCTCGCTTGATGTGAACATGAAAAACATTGTGCCCGACCGCACTTTTGAAATTACTGTTGAAGATCATGAGTTTAAACTCCCATCGAAGACGTTGAAGATGGAGGTTGGCGAAATTGTGATGTTCAGTGTTGAATCGAAAGATTTAACTTATGGATTTGGCTTATTCAGAAAAGACAACACAATGGTTATGCAAATGCAAGTAGTTCCGGGTCACAGAAACGACATTATTTGGAAATTTGAAAAGCCGGGGGTTTACACCATTCGGTCAACTGAGTATTCAGGGCCAAAAGGGATTGCTATGATTGTAAAAGATGCCGTTGAAGTTGTCGAAACATTATAATTTATTTGTAAACCTAAAAAAGAAAAAATCATGAGTTTTATACAAACATTAATTTCGGGCGAACAAAAATTATTTAAGTCTGACAGCCTCACACAAATGCAAAAAATCACACTCCGCTTTGTTGTAGTGGGGTTAATTTACTACGGATTTGTTGTTATCGAAGGAATGATAATGCGAATGTACCAAGTACAGGTGATTGCTGCAATTGGCACCGACCAATATTTTGCAATTTTAACAGCTCACCCACTTGTGGGAATCTTTGGTTCTACCTATTTAATAGTATTTGGGGCATTTTTGTTCCTCGTTCCTTTTTTAATGAAAAAGCCAATTTGGAGTGTTAAACTTGCCAACTGGACTTTCTTGTTAATCTCAATCGGAACTTTTACTTTCTGGGCAGCCGGATTTATTTCGCACTATGCACCACT
>JAUVDE010000153.1 GCA_030595485.1 Draconibacterium sp. | reverse complement strand
GTTTCAATTAGTAAACAGGTTTTCTTAAACACGCTACGTAACCCGGTTTATATAGGAAAAATAAGAATCAAACCTTACATGGATGACCCATTACAGATTGTTGAAGGACTGCACCCAGCAATTGTATCACCGGAGACCTTTTATAGAGTGAATGAGGTACTATCTGGTCGAGTAAGGAATATGAAGTTCCATGAAGATAAGTCCGACATATACCCTTTAAAAGGATTTATGGTTTGTCCTGTACATGGGACTTCATTGACCGCTTATGGTGCTCGTGGCAGATTAGGTGAACTTCACCATTATTATTTGTGCGTAAAGTCGAAAGACTGTGGTCAGCGACACAGAATAGAAGATATACATCAAAGCATTGAAAATATTTTGTCAAGAATACAGGTATCCGCTCAAACTCTGATGTTATACAAATCGATGTTAAAGAAACTTTTCGACAAAAATGATTTCATGAGATTGGATGAAATTGACAGAACAAAAAAAGAAATTGAAAAGGTAAAAGAACGTATTACAAACCTTCAGGATGATTTTATGGATAGGAAAATTTCATCAGAAGACTTCCATCCCATGAAAGAAAGAACCGAAAAGACCCTAATAGGACTTGAACTCAAATTAAAAGACTTAAAAAAATCGACTTCACCTTTCAAAACCTTTATAAACAAAGAGGTTCCGATGTTGGAGAACATTGCAGAGTATTACAAAAAATCGGATGGAAAAACCAAAAAGAAGATTTTAGGTTGCATCTTTTCTGAAAAACTGGTTTTTGAGAAAGGGAAAGTTGCAACCTATAAATACACAATTCCGATACAAGTCCTTCTCAGTGCCAGCAAGGTTTTCAAAAAATCGGGCACAAAAAAAGAGGTCGAAAATGACCTCTTGTCCTGTCTGGCTCCCCAGGTAGGACTTGAACCTACGACCTACGGATTAACAGTCCGCCGCTCTAACCAACTGAGCTACTGGGGAAGATTTTACTTCCTGTTTTGAATACGTTTTGTTTTCAAAAGCGATGCAAAAGTAATAGCTTTTCTTAAAAGTCAAAACTTTTTTCAAATAAATCATCAAAAAATTACAGTAAATAATCCAAGCTCCAAAAACCAAAACGGGTCTTTCTTGTTATACAGTCAGTTATTAAATCAAATACATTTAAATCTTAAAAAAATATCAGAATGAAAAAAATTACTAATCTCTTATCAGCTGCCTTTATCGTAGCAATTCTAACAGTTTCAAGCTTTCAGGCAAAAGCTCATTGCGAAATCCCATGTGGTATTTATGGCGACTCGGTGCGCATTGCACTTTTATACGAACATATTGCAACCATCGAAAAATCAATGAATCAAATTAATGAACTTTCGAAATCAGCAAATCCCGATTATAATAAACTTGTCCGTTGGGTAATGAACAAAGAAGAACATGCTAAAAAAATACAAGATATTGTAAGCCAATACTTCCTACACCAACGCGTAAAAGTTAAATCGGCAGATGACGATGCGCCCTATCACAAGTATATTAAACAATTAAGCTCTTTGCACGAAGTATTGGTTTTTGCCATGAAAAGCAAACAAAGCACTGATTTAAGCATTATTGACACCTTGCGTGAAAAGGTTCATGTATTTGAACATGCTTATTTCGACAATCATAAACATTAAGCTAGAATTCAATAAAAACACTGGGGAGTTTGAACAATCAAACTTCCTTTTTTTATGCCTCAGAAATTTCTGTAAATTTAGAGCAACATTAAAACCAACGTTTTGAAACTACTTAACATCGTCATTTGGATTCCCGTTTTTCTATTTTTAAGTATTCAGGGGAAGTCCCAAACATTTACCATTAAAATAGAACTTAACAACCAGCCTGAAGGTATGGTAGTTTTGGGCGTAATAAGTGGCGATAATTTCATAGCAATCGATAGTGCTAAAACAAATTCCACTTTTATCGAGTTCTCATTAAATAAAAACAACCATAAAGGCATTTACCGGGTAAACCTCGGACACACACCTTACGCCAAGCTGATGAAAGAGGGGCCTCAAACCTTCGATTTTATATTTAACCACGAAAATATTCGCATAGCCACCGACTTCAAACACCCTTTCGACAGTTTAAAAGTGTTGGCCTCTGATGAGAATAAATTATGGTATGAGGTTTTAAGAAAAAAACATTTATATCGGAAACAATTTGAGTTACTGAAAGACGAAGTCGATTATTTCTGGGCGCGAAAAGACTCAGTTGTGGCATTTGAGAAGTCGAATGAATTTAATCGAATTCAAATGGGATACGATATTTTTCTTGGACAAAAGGCACAGCAAAATTCAAATTTATTAGTATCTAAAATTATTTCAACTTATCGCGAACCCGTTTTGGATGGTTACCTAAGCGCCGAAGAAAGAAAAGAACTTTACAAAGATGACTTTTTCAAAACTGTGAATTTTTCTCACGCTGAGTTAATCAACTCTTCTGCATATACCGATAAAGTTTTTGAATATCTGGTTAGCTACAACAATCCATCTTTTACAAAAGCTGAAAGAGAAAAAGCCTATCTACAAGCTGTTGATGTTGTTTTAACCCATGCCAATAAGAACGACAAAGTCTATCAGTTTATTAAAGCTTACTTAATTCATGGCTTTGAAATGCTTCAAATGCAAACAGTAATTTCATACATTCAGAAAAACTATTAAGGGATAAACATTTCTTGCAAAACCTATTGCCCCCTATTAACAACTCACTGTCAACTGTTTCATTTAAATATGTAATACAAACTGCATTAAATCCGTATTTTAGCAAAAAATTACAGCTATGTTTCCAACTATTTCAAAAACATCAGAACTAAAAGAAAATACTTCTACAGCCACATTATTCGATAAACCAGAGCAATTATCGCTAACGTTTTTAAACGAGAATGAAAAAGCTCATTTGAATAAACAACTCGAAAAAGAAAGCGACTGCGTTATTCGTCATTACCCCAATTTATATTTCTTCGGAAAAATAAAAGAGGCGAAAAAAGACTATATGAAGTTTGAGGCTGCGCGCGTTGCTGGGGCTAAACTATACGAAGCCCTAAAAGCGATTAACGAGACTTCGGTTCAGCTTCTGAATTTTAGCCAGCCCGAAATAATGCTGGCATTTATTGAAGGCCTTTTACTTTCGGGATATGCGTTCGACAAATACAAAAAAGAAAAAGAAGAATTTGCCATAAAAGAGGTTTTTGTTTTCGACAAAGAGACTACTGACAAACAAATTACTGAACTAATAAACGTAAGCAAAGCTGTTTTTGTAGCCCGCGATTTGGTAAACGAACCCCTTTCGTTTTTAACAGCCACTCAGCTTTCAAAAGAAATTGAAAAACTTAGTCAGGAGTCGGGCTTTACCTTAGAGGTATTCAACAAGAAAAAAATTGAATCCTTAAAAATGGGAGGCTTACTTGCTGTTAACAAAGGCAGTATCGACCCTCCAACTTTTAATATTTTAGAATGGAAACCTGAAAAGGCAAGCAATAAAAAACCCATTGTTTTAGTTGGGAAAGGCATTGTTTACGACACCGGTGGTTTAAGTTTAAAACCTACGGCAAACTCGATGGATTACATGAAATGTGATATGGCCGGTGGAGCAGTTACAGTTGCTACTGTTTATGCAGCCGCTTTAAATAAACTTCCGTTACATATTGTTGCTTTGGTACCGGCAACCGATAACCGTCCCGATGGAAATGCCTATGTTCCGGGCGATGTGATTACGATGTTTGATGGAACTACGGTTGAAATTAAAAATACCGATGCTGAAGGACGCCTGATTTTGGCCGATGCATTAAGCTATGCTAAAAAGTATCATCCTGAATTGGTTATCGACTATGCAACCTTAACTGGCGCCGCCTCTATGGTGGCCGGGGCACATGCAGCAGTGGCCATGGGAAATTCGCCGAAAGATATTCAAACGCTAAAAGAAACCGGATTTGAAACGTACGAGCGTATAATTGAAGTTCCGCTTTGGGACGAATATGCCAAAGCTTTAAAATCACCAATTGCCGATTTAAACAACCTTGGGGTTCGCGAGGCTCAGTCGACAATAGCAGGAAAATTTCTCGAACATTTTACTGATTACAATTGGATTCACATTGATTCGGCTGATACACCTTTCGCAAAAGAAAAAGATGCCTACCGCCCTGTGGGAGGCACAGGTTACGGCACTCGCCTGCTTTATAACTTTTTGAAAAAGTTCAATTAAAAAAATTAACTTTGCAGCGCTCTTCAAAAGGGCCATTTATCTGAAAAAAACACAGAATGAGTAGACAAGATACAATACGAATAGGAATAACTCAGGGAGACATTAACGGAATTGGTTACGAGGTAATTATGAAAACCTTGATGGACCCAAGAATTCTGGAAATGTGTACTCCTATTATCTATGGCTCGCCAAAAGTGGCAGCTTACCACCGAAAAGCATTAAACATTAACGAATTAAGTTTTAACCATATTCGTTCAACGAAAGAAGCTTACCGGAAAAAAGCCAATATTATTAATTGTATTGACGAAAATGTTCGCGTTGAACTAGGGAAATCAACAGCAGAAGCAGGATTAGCATCGTTTGACGCCTTAGACCGTGCAACTTCCGACCTACGACAAGGTTTACTTGATGCGCTTATTACGGCACCAATTAACAAAGACAATATTCAAAACGACGATTTTAAATTTCCCGGACATACCGAATTTTTAGCCGAAACATTTGAAGCCGATGATTACGCCATGCTTATGGTTAGCGAAACCATGAAAATAGGGGTAGTTACAACACACATTCCAATATCGGAAGTAGCACAAAGCTTAAGCAAAGAAACTATTCTTTCTAAAATCAAAATTATAGCGAAATCCTTACAACAAGATTTTGGTATTACCAAGCCACGTATTGCTGTATTCGGGTTAAACCCACATGCAGGCGACAATGGTTTATTGGGCCATGAAGATAAGGACATTATTCTACCTGCTATTATTCAGGCTAAAAAAGAAGGGATTATTGCTTTAGGGCCATATCCAGCCGATGGTTTTTTTGGTTCGGAAGATTACCGAAAATTTGATGCTATTTTGGCCATGTATCACGACCAGGGATTAATTCCTTTTAAACTGGCTTCGTTCGACAGAGGTGTAAATTATACCGCAGGATTACCAATAATTCGTACTTCGCCAGCCCACGGAACAGCATACTCATTGGCTGGAGAAGATAAAGCTTCACCGAATTCATTTCGACAGGCATTGTATTTGGCCATTGATATTTTCAAAAACCGGGAGATTTACGGTGAGATTTCTAAAAATCCTTTAAGGAAATATGAAATCAACCCAAATCAGGTTGACGAAAGCGTTGATATTGAAGCATCGGAAAAAGAAGACACTTTATAAATATATTTTAGCATGTACGAATATATCCGCGGAAACATTGCTGATATAAGCCCGGCGAGTATTATTATTGAAACCGGCGGAATTGGTTATTTCATAAACATTTCGTTAAACTCCTACAGCCAACTTAGCGGTAAAAAAGAGGCCAAACTTTATTTACATCAAATTGTACGCGAAGATGCACATACTTTGTTCGGTTTTGCCGATGCAAACGAACGTGAACTTTTCCGCAATTTAATTTCGGTAAATGGTGTTGGTGCCAATACGGCAAATATGATGCTTTCGTCATTAAGTCCAGATGAATTAGTTGCTGCTGTAACTACTGATAACGTTGCTGTTTTAAAAGGTGTAAAGGGCATCGGAGCAAAAACGGCACAACGTATAATAATCGACTTAAAAGACAAACTCGTAAAATTGCCCGAAACGGGTCAAATTTTGCATGCGCCGGACAATACTATCAGAAATGAATCGTTATCAGCACTAGTCATGCTTGGTTTCGTAAAACGCGATGCAGAAAAGACAATTACAAAAATTATTCAGGAGCAACCTGAAGCCACCGTGGAAAGTGTAATTAAGCAGGCTTTAAAAAGGTTATAAACCGAACGAGAGAGATGAGTTTTAATCTGATACCTAAGCCAAATCTATCGGATAAAATTCAGGAGAATTTATGAAGAGGTGATGTTTTACCAACATCGACTAACCTTTTGACATAAGTAATTTGAAAGAAATGACACTGAACGGAAGTTTACTTAAAATATACTTCATAATTATTGTAATTTTCGCCCTTGCACTTCCATTTAGTGGATTTGCTCAGGACGTTCCTGCAATTGACACAAGCGGAAGCCTGCCCTACCCATTTGCAGACCAACCGGCTTTTGGCTATTCGAAACAAGATTCTACAAAAATTTACCTGAATAACCCCAACAACATTACAACTGAAATTGTGTACGATCCGGTACTTGGACAGTATGTTTTTTACAAAAAAATTGGGAAGCTAAATTATCGTTTACCGCAAAGTATGTCATTGGATGATTATATCGATTATGATTTTGATAAATCCATAAGAGATTATTGGCGCACACGTACAGCACTGGCCGACCAAGATATGCGTAACGGTGGGCTAATACCAAAAATAACCATTGGCAGCGAAGCATTTAACCGAGTATTTGGTGGCAATACCATAAATATTCAACCACAAGGTTATGTTGAAGTAAGTTTTGGTTACCAGGTAAATAAAACCGACAACCCTGCTATTCCCGAGCGTTTACGGAAAGTACCTACATTCGATTTTGATGAAAAAATTCAGATGAATGTAACCGGTCAGATTGGTACAAAAATGAATATGCGGGTGAATTACAACACCGAAGCTACATTTGATTACGAGAATAAAATGAACCTGGAATATTCAGGTGACGAAGACGAGATTCTAAAACGACTTGAAGCGGGTAATGTTTCGCTTCCTTTAAACGGTTCGTTAATTACAGGGGCATCAAATCTGTTTGGTATAAAAGCCGAAATGCAGTTTGGAAAGTTAAATGTAACCACCGTTTTTTCGCAGCACAAAGGAGAATCGAGAACAGTTGAAACAGAGGGTGGAGCTCAAGTAGCAACCTTCGACATTTCGGCTTCCGGTTACGATGCCAACCGACATTTTTTCCTTGCACAATATTTCCGCGACCATTATAACGAGTGGCTTAAAAGCACTGCCGTCCCACGTTCTCCGGTTACAATCAACAAGGTAGAAGTTTGGGTTACAAACAAATCAAGCGATTTTAAAAACTCGCGAAATATTTTAGCTTTTCAAGATTTAGCAGAACACGATCCAAATATTTATAACCCTGTACCTCAGTTTCAGGAAACGCCAGGACTACCCTATCCTCTAAACATTTATCCGAATAACCAGGCCAATGGGGTTTATCCTGAAATGACTACCACTTATTCCGATGTTCGACAAGTGGAAAACATTACAAGTGTAATGGCGCAGTTTGGGCAGGATTTTATTGGGGGAACCGATTTTGAAAAAATTGAACAGGCCAGAAAACTTACTGAAACAGAATATACCATCAATCAAACACTTGGTTACATTTCGTTAAACTCTTCGTTAAATACCGACGAGGTTTTAGCAATTGCATTTAATTTCACGGTAAATGGCCAAACTTTTCAGGTAGGTGAATTTTCAACCGACGGTATTGATGCACCACAAACTTTGTTCTTGAAACTACTGAAAGGAACCAACCTTTCTCCTGGGAAACC
>JAUVDE010000406.1 GCA_030595485.1 Draconibacterium sp. | reverse complement strand
ATTATCCAATTTAAACGTCAGCCTGAATTTGTTTCTGGGGCTCTCTTTGGAAAAAGATTCTGAAACGAGTTCAGAATGACGAACAATTAAAATACATGGACGGACAACAAAGAAAAAATATACACATTGGTGATGAAGTTGAGATTGTTCAAAAGAATCATCAACGTACCGGTGAATTAACCGACGGTATTGTAAAACGTATTCTTACTAAATCCCCCATTCATCCGCATGGTATTAAAGTTATGCTGGAAACTGGTGAGGTTGGACGCGTAAAGAATGTAATCGAAGAATAATAAGCATTCATTTTTCAAAATAACTTTTCAGCTTTTATAGAGCAAAAAAAAGACCGTTTCTTTTCGAAACAGTCTTTTTTTTTATCTGGTGAATGTTGTTTAGAAAATAAGCAATTGAATCCAGCCTTGAATTATTTCGCCTGTTTCAGGATCGAGTTGAGACCCATACATACTGTGCGGAATTGAATATATAATTAGCATAACAATGCAGGCCACAATTGTATAAATGGGTTTATCCTTTTTACGGTTTATATACAATGCAATTAGCCAAAACACAAAAGCTAAAAGTGTTTTGTTGTCAGTTAAATCCCATGCAAAAGGTATACCTGCCCAAGCTTCGCCAAAAGCATGCCACTGTACCCAGGGGCCTAATACCATTCCACCAAGAAATAGTGCAATAACGGTAAGCTTTGTAAAATACTTGTACCCTTTGTATTTAAAAACCGCCATAATTCCTGCCAGATTTCCGAGGAGCATGGCAAAAAACATAAAGAAAATATGAGGAGCGAGAATATAACTGGGAACTGCTCCTTTAAAACGTACCACAATCGGTTCGTTTTTTAAATAGGTTTGCACTCCATTATTATCTGTAACCTCGAAATAATACTGAATTTTACCTGCCATTGGTTGATCGGGCACATTGGCGAACCATCCTTTTTCTTCATTTATTTTAAACACTTTGTTCATAATAAACGAATCGATTGGTTTCTTTGCATATTCAAAATCCACTGAAGTATAAGCCTCGCTGGTTAAAAAGCGTTTGTAATAGAGCCGGGCTTTTAAGTTCGTATCGTCAATATTCAACTTTACACCCGTAGCACTACCAATTTCCATACTTCTAATTAATTTTAATTCAGAAGTAACACCGTTAACCTGAATTTCCATTTTCTTGTCGTAGGTGGGGCCGGTTTTGCGCTGATATATTACTGCACTTAAGGTAATTAGTATGGCCAGCAGCCAGAAAAATACTTTTTTCATTTTCGCTAGATTTTGTTTTTACAAGTATAGAAAGGATTATTCAAAAATAATGTTCAATTAAATAAAATGATAAATAAAAATACAAACAGGGCGTAGTAAGCTCGATGATTTGCTTAAATCAAAACTTGCCCTATCTTTAGTACGCAGAAATAGTAAAGTTCACGCGTGTGTTTTACTTGTTGCAAAAAGCTCAATACTCATTACTTTTAAATGGCACTGAATTACGTTTTCATATTTTTCTTCGTTGTAGCATTTGTAATTGGTTTAGCCCGCCTTATTTTTTTAGGCGATGTTGAAGTTTTCCCCGAAATGGTGAAGGCTACTTTCGATATGGCAAAAACCGGTTTCGAAATCTCGTTAGGTCTTACCGGAGTTTTAACGCTTTGGATGGGTATCATGAAGATAGGGGAGAAGGGTGGAATCGTTAAAGTGTTTTCACGATTAATTGGTCCATTTTTCAACAAACTTTTTCCTGAGCTTGGTAAAGAACATCCTGCGCATGGTGCAATAATGATGAACATTGCGGCTAATATGCTAAACCTCGACAATGCGGCAACGCCAATGGGTTTGCAAGCCATGAAAGAAATGCAGGCAACAAATCCAAACAAAGACACAGCATCGAATGCGCAAATAATGTTTTTAGTGCTGAATACTTCGGGATTAACTTTGTTGCCCATTAGTATAATGGTTTATCGGGCACAAATGGGGGCTGTAAATCCATCCGATATTTTTATTCCCATTCTTTTGGCTACCTATTTTTCAACCATTGCAGGTTTAATGGCAGTGGCTTTTTATCAGAAAATAAATCTGCTGGATAAAACGATATTGGCATACCTTGGAGGACTGACTGCGTTTATTATCGGTATCATTTGGTATTTTTCAACGCTTGATAAGGAAGCGATAACTGAGGTCTCGAAACTGGCCAGTAACCTTATTTTATTTACGGTGATTGTAGCTTTTATATTAATGGCTGTTTGGCGTAAAGTAAACGTGTACGAAGCCTTTATTGAAGGGGCAAAAGATGGCTTTAAAACGGCTATAAAAATTATTCCATATTTAGTGGCAATATTGGTTGCCATTGGTGTTTTTCGTGCTTCGGGAGCCATGGACTGGGTCGTTGCTGGCGTAACCTGGGGATTCGAAAAGGTTGGTGTTAATGCTGATTTCACACCCGCTTTACCAACTGCTTTAATGAAACCATTAAGTGGAAGTGGTGCCCGTGGAATGATGGTGGATGCCATGACAACTTATGGCGCCGATTCGTTTGTTGGGCGTGTTGCCAGTACGGTGCAAGGAGCAACCGATACTACTTTTTATATTCTGGCAGTATACTTTGGTGCAGTGGGTATTAAAAATACACGATATGCAGTAGTATGCGGTTTATTTGCCGACTTTGTGGGAATTATCGCATCAATTATGCTGGCGTATTTGTTTTTCCATTAGAAACTGGTTCGATTAAAAGCAGAAAAGACAAGGCATGCCTTGTCTCTACATCAATATATTTTAGTTGAATTGTTACGAATTTATCGCATCGTAAACAATTACTTTGCTCCACAAGTGTTGGTATTCTTCAACAAACTTTAAATGAATGGGGTCTACTTGATAAGCATCCTGGTCGGCTTGGTTATCGAACATAAGCATATACGACACCGAGTATGAATGGTCTACTACATCACGGCTTTCAGTTCCGGCAGGAAAACCAATATGGCTCATTTTAATGGTTTCTACTTTTAAAAGCTCATTCAAACCTTTTAATAATTGTTTTTTGTGTACTTCATTTGTAGTCTCTTTCAGCCAGAAATAAACATGATGAACTAAAGCTCCTGTTATTTCCACTTCTCCTGCCATTGCTTTTTTCGATAAAGGTAATAATCCGGCAAATGCCAATCCAGCTGTGGCTTTTTTTATAAACGACCTTCTGTTCTTCATTATAGTTGGTTTAAAAGAATTTGTTAGTTTCCCAATTTAACCCTTTTCCTTTTAGCCAATTTGGTTAATGGTTTGTTTAATTAAAACCAGTTTTTCCATTAGCGGTTCCAGCAAATCTAAACGTAACATATTTGCTCCATCCGATTTTGCTTCCGATGGATTT
>JAUVDE010000426.1 GCA_030595485.1 Draconibacterium sp. | reverse complement strand
ATTATCCCGAGGGATTTTAAGTCCCTTGCGTCTACCTATTTCGCCACCCGGGCTTTGTCTAAATTGGAGGCTGAGGTCGGAATCGAACCGGCGTCCACGGCTTTGCAGGCCGCTGCATAACCACTCTGCCACTCAGCCGTTATTCGGCGTCGGATTTCGCTGCGCTCTATCCGACCTACGTATTCAACAAAATTTGGAGCGGGAAACGAGACTCGAACTCGCGACCCCGACCTTGGCAAGGTCGTGCTCTACCAACTGAGCTATTCTCGCTTATTTAAATGAACTTTGCTTTTAAAGCGCTGCAAATATATTGCTATTTTTTAAACTCACAAAATAAAAATTACTCCATTAGCGAATTCCTGTCAATTTCTTTATCTCGTTTAGCTTATTCAAAGCCTCAAGCGGAGTCAAATTGTTTACATCCAATCCGGCAATCTCATCTCTGATTTGCTTTAATACCGGGTCATCCAGCTGGAAAAAACTCAATTGCATACCTTCACGTTTTCCACCAATTTCCTCCAAAGGTTTTGCTAAATTTTCTTTTTCTTTTCCGCCTTCAAGTTTAGTTAATATCTGCTCGGCACGCTTAATTACCGATTTTGGCATACCCGCCATGCCTGCCACATGGATACCAAAACTATGGTTGCTTCCACCCCGAACAAGCTTTCTGAGAAAAATTACTTTGTTGCCAACTTCCTTAATCGATACATTGTAATTCTTCACGCGTGGAAAAGCGCCTTCCATTTCATTCAACTCATGATAATGAGTTGCAAACAATGTCTTGGCCTTGGCGTACGCATGTTCATGTAAATGTTCTACAATGGACCAGGCAATTGAAATACCATCGTAGGTTGAAGTTCCACGCCCTAATTCATCAAAAAGAATAAGGCTGCGGTCTGAAACATTATTTAGAATACTGGCTGCTTCATTCATTTCAACCATAAACGTTGATTCGCCCAGCGAAATATTATCAGAAGCGCCAACACGCGTAAATATTTTATCTACATAACCTAGCTTTGCCACCTCGGCCGGGACAAAAGAGCCCATTTGTGCCAAAAGCACAATTAAAGCCGTTTGACGTAGCAAAGCCGATTTACCCGCCATGTTTGGTCCGGTAATAATAATAATCTGCTGGTCGTCTTGATTTAGCTTTACATCGTTTGAAATATACGACTCCCCGATGGGCAACTGATGCTCAATAACTGGATGACGTCCGTTTCGAATAACGATATCAACACTGTCGTTTATTTCGGGACGAAAATATTTATAGGACGTTGCACAACTTGCATACGACAACAAACAATCGATTTGAGCCAGAATATTTGAATTGAGCTGAATGGCAGAAATGTATTCCGACAAAGCAAAAACCAACTCACCAAACAGTTTACTTTCCAGCACCTGAATTTTTTCTTCAGCACCCAGAATTTTCGATTCGTATACTTTTAATTCCTCAGTAATGTAGCGTTCTGCACTTACTAAAGTCTGTTTACGAATCCACTCTTCGGGTACTTTATCTTTATGCGTATTCCGAACCTCGATGTAGTAGCCAAACACATTGTTAAAGCTAATCTTTAAGGACGGAATTCCGTGTTTCTCACTTTCGCGTTGCTGAATTTGTGCCAAATAATCTTTTCCTGAATAAGCAATTTTACGCAATTCATCCAATTCCTCCGAAATTCCTTCAGCAATAACTTTTCCCTTGTTAATGGCAGTGGGCGGATCGGCTACAATTTCGGTTTGAATTTTTTCTCGAATTAAATCACAGGGATTTAGCTGTTCGGCAAAACGATTTAAAGCATTATTTTCAACTGCTCCACAAGCTCCTTTAATTGGAATAATTGCATTTAATGCATTCTTTACCTGAACCACTTCGCGCGGATTAATTCGGCCAACTGCCACTTTCGAAATCAAACGTTCCAAGTCGCCAATCTGTCGCAGTTGATCTTCCAAACTCTCCTTGATATCCGGATTTTTCAGAAACAACTCAACCACCTCAAGTCGTTCATTTATCGGTTCAATATCTTTTAAAGGCAATGCCATCCAACGTTTTAACAAACGCGCACCCATTGGCGAAATGGTTTTATCAATTACATCAATCAAAGATTTGCCACTGTCGTGAAGTGGTGCAAACAATTCCAGGTTACGAATGGTAAAACGGTCGAGCCAAACATAATGATCTTCTTCAATTCGGCTTAAGCTCGAAATATGCCTTAGGCGCTGATGTTGTGTAATGTCGAGATAATGCAGCACCGCGCCGGCTGCAATTATTGCCAGTTGCATATTTTGCACACCAAAACCTTTTAACGAAGTGGTTTCGAAGTGACGCTTTAATCTGTCGTTTGCAGCATCGTTGGTGTACACCCAGTCTTCCAGATTAAAAGTATAATATTCCGAACCAAATATTTCTTTGAATTCCTTTCCTCTTCCACGTTGGAACAACACTTCTTTAGGTTTAAACGAACTCAATAATTTGTCGATGTATTCAAAACTTCCTTCAGCCGTTAAAAACTCACCGGTTGAAATATCGACAAAAGCTACTCCAGCACGTTTTTTATCGAAATGAACCGAAGCCAGAAAATTATTTTCACGATTTTCGAGAATATTATCGTTAATGGAAACACCCGGCGTTACCATTTCTGTAATTCCGCGTTTTACTATTTTCTTGGTCAATTTTGGGTCTTCCAACTGCTCGCAAATGGCAACACGCTGCCCTGCCCTTATTAATTTTGGAAGGTAAGTATCAAGCGCATGATGTGGAAAACCCGCCAACTCGACATAACTGGCCGCACCGTTTGCCCGGCGTGTTAAAGTAATGCCTGCAATCTCGGCTGTTTTTATAGCATCCTCTCCAAAGGTTTCGTAAAAGTCGCCTACCCGAAAAAATAAAACCGCATCAGGATGTTTATCCTTGATGGAATAGTACTGTTTCATTAGTGGAGTCTCAGCGTATTTTTTTACAGTTTTTGCCATAGGCGAACAAAGATAAAAGTTTAGGGGACTTCTAAAAATTCCTTTCTTTCAAGAAACAAGGATAATGAATAAGATGCAAGCCACAAATATTTTTTAATAGCCGTAGCTATTTAAAAATATTTTGGCGCAGTCAGATTGTTTATTATCCTTGTTCCCTTTGGGT
>JAUVDE010000402.1 GCA_030595485.1 Draconibacterium sp. | reverse complement strand
GCATGTGATGGATGTTGTAAATGAAAGTGATATAATAATTTATGTTGGAGGTATAACAGCGCGTTTGGAAGGAGAAGAAATGCCGGTAGAAGTGGACGGTTTTTATAAGGGCGACCGCACCAACCTGAAACTACCCGAAGCCCAAATTAAAATGTTGAAACAACTCCATTCGAGCGGAAAACCAGTTGTGTTTGTGCTAACAACCGGAAGTGCAATAGCCTGCAATTGGGAACAGCAAAATTTGCCTGCCATTTTAAATGTTTGGTATCCTGGGCAGGCGGGAGGCGCTGCCATTGCCGATGTATTGTTTGGCGATTATAATCCTTCGGGAAAACTTCCTGTTACATTCTATAAGTCGGTTAACGACTTACCCGATTTTGAAGACTATAGCATTAATGGACGCACTTATCGCTATTTTAATGGTGAGGTGCTCTATCCGTTTGGGTATGGTTTGAGTTTTACGGATTTTGAAGTTTCAAAACCGCAACTTCAGAAAAAGGTAGTGAGCAAAAATGAAACCAATAGTGTGACAGTTGATGTGAGTAATACCGGTGATTTTGATGGTGATGTAGTGTTGCAACTGTATGTTCGTAGAAAGAATTCAGGGAAAGAGAGTCCTTTAAAATCGTTAAAGGGATTTAAGAAAATATTTGTAGAAAAAGGTGCTACAAAAACGATTACCTTTAAGATTGAAGCTAAGGAGTTATTAGAATTTGATAAGCATGGAGATGCAGCTGTTAATAAAGGCGAATTTGAAATTTCTGTTGGAGAAACTTCAGAAACTTTAAACAAAGTAGTTTTAGAAATAAAATAAATATTGGTTTTTATTCCTTGCATTTTGCTGTGGGGAGCTTTTTTTTCAAAAAGCTCGTAGGTAAAAAGTAATAGCTCTTTCTTCTGTCGAGATGACAGAAGGAGTGGCAGGTGACCATTGACCACGGAATACTAAAAAAACTTCCTACATTTAAGCCTCAAAAACCTAAAAAGAATGAAACGACTAAATTACCTTTTGCTTATAATCCTGTGTTTGACAGTTCTGAGTGCATGTAGCAGCCAAACCAAAGAGCAGCCACAAAAACCTAACGTACTGTTTATTTGTGTCGATGACCTACGCACTGAGCTTGGCTGTTATGGTGTTTCGCATATAAAATCGCCTAACCTCGACAAACTAGCTGGCGAGGGTTTTTTGTTTAACAAGCATTATGTAAATATTCCCACATGTGGAGCATCTAGGCATTGTTTGTTAACCGGGCAATATCCGGTTTCAAAAGCTTATCTTGGAAATGGCATTACCGCCAGCACAACAGCAAAACAAGCCGAAACTGAAACGCCGGAAACTTTTATACATCAGCTAAAACGTAATGGTTATTACACGGTGGGAATTGGTAAAATCACGCATCACCCCGATGGGCATGTATATGGTTATTTAGATGAGCCGGTGGATAACCTGGAGTTGCCACACAGTTGGAACGAAATGTTGATGGACGACGAAAAGTGGGGCAGTGGTCACAACGCCTTTTTTGGTTATGCCGACGGCACCAATCGCAATAGCTTAAACAAGGAGGTGAAACCCTACGAGGCTGCCGATGTGGAAGATGAAGGTTACCCCGATGGATTAACCGCCAATCTGGCCATTAAAAAGTTACAGGAGTTAAAGGATAAAGACCAGCCTTTCTTTTTAGGCGTGGGCTTTTTTAAACCACACTTGCCTTTTACTGCTCCCAAAAAATACTGGGACATGTACAATGAGGATGATATTCCTTTGCCACCCTTTGCCGCTGTTCCTGAGAATTCGAGCAAAGCAACGATTCACGGTAGTGGCGAGTTTAATGGATATAAACTAGGTGAAGAAAAAGCTTCGGTTAACGGCCCAATGAGCGATGCTTATGTTCGGAAAATACGTCATGCCTACGCCGCTTGCGTAAGTTTTACCGATGCACAAATTGGCAAAGTTTTAAGCGAGTTGGAGCGTTTGGGATTAGCAGAAAATACAATTGTGGTGGTTTGGGGCGACCATGGTTGGCACTTGGGCGACCATCTCACTTGGGGCAAACATACCATTTACGATCGTTCGCTGCATTCAACTTTACTCATGCGTGTTCCGGGAATAAAAGGCAGCAAAATCGATAAAGTAGTTAGCACGGCAGATATTTATCCAACCTTAATGGACTTGTGCGAAACACCTGTAAATCATTCCTTAAGTGGCGAAAGTATGGTGGCCTTGCTGAAAAATCCTGAATCGGATGAATGGCGCAACACAGCCTATAGTTATTGGGGGAGTGGTTATTCCTTGCGCACACCCGATTACCGTTTAATGCGCTACTTCAAAAAAGGCGCAAACGAAGTTGAATTGTACGATCACATTAACGACCCTAACGAAACCAAAAATGTAGCCGCCGAAAAATCGGAGGTGGTAAATGAATTATTGCCTGTTTTGGAGTTAGGAAATACGATGGAAGAGTTTAAACAATGATGGAACGCTGATAACGCGGATTGGGCTGATAAACACTGATAAAATCTGTGAGAATCAAAAAAAATCAGCGTCATCTGGGTTCAAAAACAAACAATATGAAACAAACAGCCCTAACATTATTAATTGCCTGCTTCCTTCTAATAGGAACAGCAAATGCAAAAAAGAAATCGAAACTTATTGCCAAAGGTGCTGAAATAGAAAAGGCCGGCGATGGTTATAAATTCACCGAAGGCCCGGCAGTGGCACCCGATGGAAAGGTGTATTTTGTTGACCAGCCCAACGACCGTATTCACGTATGGGACGAAAACAGTGGAGTTTCGCTTTGGTTGGAAGGAACAGGTCGCTCAAACGGAATGTATTTCGATAAAAAAGGACAGCTTGTAGCCTGTGCCGATGAGCTTAACCAACTGGCTTATTTCGATGAAAACAAAAAGCTACAGGTAATTCACGAAGGTTACGATGGCAAACATTTAAATGCTCCAAACGACTTGTGGATTGACCCCGCTGGTGGTATTTATTTTTCCGATCCTTATTATCACCGCCGCTGGTGGCTTGAAGGACACAAGGAAATTCAAGATACTCGTGGTGTTTACTACCTGTCGCCCGATGGTGCCATTACTCGCGTAATCGACGATTTTGAAACACCAAATGGATTGATTGGAACACCCGATGGAAAAACTTTGTACGTTGCCGATATTCAGGCTAAAAAAACATGGAAATACGCTATTAAAGCCGATGGAACTTTGGCCAATAAAACTTTTTTTGCACCTAATGGCAGCGATGGAATGACCGTGGACAATAAAGGAAATGTGTACCTGACATCTGGCGTAGTTTGGGTGTATAATCCAAAAGGAAAGTTGCTAGCCGAAATTGAATTTCCCGAAAAACCGGCGAATGTTTGT
>JAUVDE010000286.1 GCA_030595485.1 Draconibacterium sp. | reverse complement strand
TTTTCACCCAGTGGTCTTTAAAACCTTTCAATTCCAGCACATATTCCTTCAAATCATCAATACCTCCCGGAAACGCCATATGAATCATAGGATCAACTTCAGGCTCCATAATGGTCATATTCATGGTACAATCGATACTTAGCGGATCGCCGGGTTTATCATACTGAGTCTTAAATCGGGTTCCCTTTCCGTATAAATATATCAGGGCAGTTTCATAAGTCTCGGCCAGGGATTTTCCGGAAACGGTAATTACTGGAATGTTCTTCATAATATCGATTTAGATTACGTGATGATTCTTTAAGTCTATTGATTTCTTAAAGATAGAAAATGCACTCAATCAAGCTATTTCTGAAGAATGATTTTTATTAACAGTTGTTCATACCAATCATTTTAACAGCTTGGTACAACTTGGTCTGTTCGACAAAGACTAAAGGATGGAGCTAAATTATTTACATAAAAAAGCCGAACATTTGCCCGGCTTAAATATCCTTGTAAAAAAGGTCTAAGTTTTCTTCACATACTGTGTTATAATAACAATCTGCTGCCCGCTAACTTTTCCTTCAATGTGTTCGGGATTATCGTGTACCAGCGAAATGTTACGCACTGGAGTTCCACGTTTAGCTGTAAAACCTCCGCCTTTTACGTTCAGGTCTTTTATAAGTACAACACTATCTCCGGCCTGTAATACTACACCGTTACAATCTAAATGTCGCACCACATCATCCGGGTCAATTCCTTCACCGGTTACTTCTGCCCAAGCTTGCATATCTTCATCTAAATAAAGCATATCCAACAAATCTTGTGGCCAGCCTTCGGCTTTCAAACGGCTTAACATACGCCAGGCAACAACCTGTACTGCAGCAACTGTACTCCACATACAATCGTTTAAACAACGCCAGTGGTTTGCATCCATTGTTTCCATATTATCTATTTGCCCCAAACAGGTAGCACAGATATAAATGCTGTCTTTTTCGCTTTCTTGTGTTGCCGGAGCAACATTATAAACGCCAAGGTTTTCGTCGGCGCCACACAATTCGCATACCGAACTGCGTTTGGTTAATTCTCTTTCAATACTCATTTTAATGTCGATTCTATATTTTAAAGTTGTCTAAAGCTAAACTTAAAAACTGCGAGTAACATCTTGACTCCATTGGCTTCAGCTAATTCTTTTTCCGTAGCTATGGCTATGCAAAAAAAATGGAGCTTTGCCACTAAAATCAATATGTCCCTCTCGAATTTCCTCTTTGACTTAAGACAACTTTATTGAAACACAAATTTATTTTCAACAAAACTATATGTTTTTCTAATTCCACTTTTATTCATTCCAAGCGTCTTGCCGTCGCCGCTAATAACACCGTTATTAAATCCGAATACAATAACCAGTTCTCCATTAGCCTCTTTCAGTTCAGAAACAATACATTTAAAAGTACCGTCAGCATTTATTTTTCCAACAAATGCTTTGTGCCAGTATGGCGACTTATCCCCTTTTGAGGCATTCAAAATAACAGCACTATGAGCCGGGTAATCCGATTTCAATTTTCCTTCAACTACAAACTGATTATTATCCGCATCAAAATTCGTTTTAAGGTTTTGCACCTCAACAGTTGGAAGATGGAAACGCTTTTCAACATCTCCACTAAACAATGGGTGTTTCCATAATAAAGCAGCTTCGCCTTCACTTAAATATACCCTGCTATCATTGTTATATTTCTGTTTATAAGCTTTGTTTACCGGCCCCATTAACGAGTTGCCAAGATTATCTCCGTCACGCGGACCAATGTGCCCCAATCCCAAGGCATGCGTCAACTCATGAATCAACGATTTAAAAGAAATTTGGTCCATAAATCCGGCAGCCAAATCATCACCAATTTTTATTGAACCTTCGGCATCTTTATAATTGGCAAAACTGGTACCGCCATCTTGTGAATTGCCACCACCACGGCTACTTCGTTTTTTCATTGGGTAATTCAAAATCCACCAAACCTGCTTCTCAGTTGGAATATCAAATTGTTTTTCGGCTTGCTCAACTACCTCTTTTCTAATCTGCTTTAAATCTTTATAGTCGTCGTAATTCAGTTTGCCTTTTATAGCTAAAACATCTGGATATCCATTTTCATCCCTTTCAATTTTTAAAGGATTTTCACACGGGTAACCCCAGTGGTTCATCCACTTTACAAAAAAGTCTTCAGTATAATCAACCATGTCTTTATACCGCTCCATGTAATTTTCAGGAAATGATTTGTCGGCAGGAGTAAAAAGAACAATTCTCAATTTCAATTCAGGTTTAGCAGCCTGTTTGTTTTCAATATCATTTGCCAGCAACAGCTGAGTGGAAAACAACCAAAGCAAAACAATACTCCCAAAAACTTTTTTGAAATTTTTCATCCTTTTCACTTTTTAGAATAATTTTTTAAACCCAATAACATCTTTCACTTCTTGTAAAGTTTTGGCAGCTGATTCGCGTGCTTTTTCGGCACCCATTTTAGCTACTTTCGCCAAATATGCATCGTCTTGAAGAATATCAATTATACGCTCGCGAATTGGTGAGGTGTAAGCGATGATATCTTCGGCCAATTGTTTTTTAAGGTCACCGTAACGGATTTCGCATTTGTTGTATAAAGCATCGAAATGCTCAACCGTATCTTTTGTCGAAACAATATCCATTAATGTAAACAAATTTTGAATTGCCTCTGGTTTTTGCTGATTCATTTCAGTTGGACCAGAATCGGTAACCGCACGCATCACTTTTTTACGAATCGATTTTGGCTCTTCATAAAGGTTAATTGCGTTTCCTTCCGATTTTCCCATTTTACCGCTTCCATCAAGTCCCGGAATTTTAATCATATCGCCACCGCCATATGTAAATGGTTGGGGTGTTGGAAATACTTCGGTATTATACATTCGGTTAAAACGCTTTGAGAATTTACGTGCCATCTCAAGATTTTGCTCCTGGTCTTTTCCAACCGGCACAAAATTAGCCTTATGAATAATAATATCAGAAGCCATTAAAACCGGATAAGTTAACAAACCGGCATTTACGTTATCTGGGTTTTGGCGTGCTTTATCTTTAAACGACGTGGTTCTTTCCAATTCACCCAAGTACGCATTCATATTTAACAAAGTATACAATTCCGAAATTTCAGGAACATCACTTTGAATAAATATCGTAGCCTTTTCAGGGTCGATACCACAAGCCAAATATTCAGCTAAAACCTGACGCACACCCGATTGTAAATTTTCAGGCGTAGGATGCGTGGTTAAAGAATGAATATCAGCAATAAAAAAGTAGCAGTTATAGTCGTCCTGCATTTTTAAAAAATTCTGCACTGCTCCAAAGTAGTTTCCTAGGTGCAAATATCCTGTGGGTCTTATTCCGCTAACAACTGTCGGTTTATTCATTATTATTTCTTTTGACGGAAGACTGAAAATTCGGCATCTCATTTCCCAAAGCCAAAGTCAGAATTCCATTAATAATCTATCTGATTTTTAAGTGAGTGCAAAAATAGGGATTCATGTTGAATGGCAAAAGTTAATTGCCGAAACTAATTTCAAATTTAATAGTAAGGGTAGTTACCAATTCTTAAAAGAATGCGTAAATCAATTTTTCTGAATCCGTTTTTAATAATGTTTGCACATCTTCATAAAAGTGTCGTTTCCCAACAAATTCGTTTGAAATTCTTTGAGATTCGTTTGCACTAAAATAATCGCCCGCGATTTCACATTCTTCAATAATTCCCTTTTTTGCACTTAAACTGATTAAAAGACTTTTCCCATCTATCTCAACTTCGTTTTTAAACGAATACTTAGGTGAGTAGCCAAATTTCCAATCCCATGTTTCGAACTTTTCTATTGCCAGTTTTTGAATTGTTTCGGTATCCAAATCAGTTAGTTCATACTTTGAATTTCCTTCTTTTTTAAGCTGAACATCAATCAGAAAATCAACAAAGTCTTTAATATCAATTTCCTGTTGTAGAAATGAAGAGATGTTTGCCACAGTACTTCGGTTCGACTGAACCGCCTTACTTTCGTATTTTCCGGGCACTACTTTTATGGCTTGCCCCAGGTTTTCTAAATCAGAATTAAAGAGTAAAGTCCCGTGGTGTAAAACCCGTTTTTTAAAAACATGCTCGGCATTTCCCGAAATCTTTAGTCCTTCAATAAGCAAATCGTTTCTTCCCGATGTTGTGGCTTCTACTCCAAGTTGTGCCAGCGCCTCACGAACTGGCTCAGTAAATTGGCTAAACGAAATTTCTGCCGGACTTTTTACGTTTTTAATAAAGGTGAAATTTACATTTCCTGCGTCGTGAAAAACAGTTCCACCACCCGAAATACGGCGGGTAACTGTAATGTTATTCTCCCGAATAAAGGGATAATTAATTTCGGCCATGGCATTTTGGTGTTTCCCTAGCACGACAGTATCTTCGCTTTGCCAAAGCATAAAAACATCTTCTTCGAAGTTTTTTAACAGGTATTCTTCTGTTGCCAAACAAAAGTATGGATTGGTATTTTTTAGCTTGATGCAAATCATTGATGCGAATTTACATTTTGCGATTTAGAAAATGCAATTTACACCAACAAAAAAGAGACGGCCTCTTTTGAGACAGTCTCTCTGATTTATTTAAAATAAGTTTCTCGTATTACTTTTTCGAAAGCGTAAACAGGAACTCAATTCCACCTTCAGCTTTATTGCGTGCTGAAATCTCACCTTTGTGTAATTGAATGGCATTCTTCACAATCGATAAACCAAGACCGGTTCCAACAAGTTCGCGGGTTCGTCCTGAGTCGAGTCGATAAAAACGCTCGAAAATACGTTTCAAATGTTCTTCAGGAATTCCAACACCCGAATCGGAA
>JAUVDE010000194.1 GCA_030595485.1 Draconibacterium sp. | reverse complement strand
ACAAACGAATTATTAATGATCCTGCTGAACCATTTATTGCTGTTAGCGAACTAGCCGACAGCTCAGTAAATCTTGTGGTACGCGTTTGGGCAGAAGCAGCCAACTACTGGGGAATATATTTCGACCTCACCGAGCAAGTATACAAAACATTTGATAAAGAGGGACTTAACATTCCATTCCCACAAATGGATGTTCACGTTCAGAAGTAAGACATAGGCTATTTAAAGAATCGATTTAGGAAAATAGAAAGGCTCTCAAATGAGGGCCTTTTTTGTTTTATGTCGGTTTTTGATAGGTTCACCCCAAATATTGACTACTATCGTATACTCATGCTTGCCATTCGCAACTAAAGCCAAATAATTTGCAATTCTACGTGTGGTAAATTCTATTTTTGACGCGAAAGAAATAACAACAGGAACCCTTTTCCTAGTGAAGTCCCTCTTCCTAAAAAACTTATTTCTACACACACATTTTGTAAAGATTGAAGCCGGAACAACCGGCTTTTTTTTATATAAGATACCTAAACAATCGTTATTGTTTCACCCAACACTTTAATTACATCACCCTTTATCAGCTTTGCTCTTTTTCTAAATTCAGATTCGCCATTTCGGACTACCTCACCCTCCTCAACAATAATTTTTGCATGGCCTCCGGTTTGAGCAATTCGTAAAAGCTTTAAGAGCTTATTTAGCTCAATGTATTCTGTTGTAAGTTGAAATTCGCGCATTATAAGCCAAGTTTTGTTTTTATTGTTGCCGGGATAGCATCTTTATGAACCAGAATACCTACTGTCTTTAAACGAACGTAGTCATCGGTCATATGCAAATAACCACCATAAGAATTACTATCGGTTCCCCACGAGTTTTTTGTGTAGAAACAGTTTTTACCTTCTGTGTCTTTCGACAATCCTACGAGGTGCATTAAATGGTCGTCGGTTGTTGTGCGATCGTAAAAAGTAGATTGGCGCAATTCCTGATCGACTTTACCTATTTGCTTTTTAGCAACATCGGCTTTCCCCTGCTTGTGAGAAAAGGTTTTTTCACTACAATCGCCATCCCAGGCTATGGTATAACCCTTGTTAATTGAGTAGTACATAACTTCCATTAATTCATCAATAGGTAAATTATAATAGAGTGAATGTGCCCAGTTATCAGGAATTTCCAGAACAAAAGGCTTATAAAGAGGATGATGCGAATAAGAACTTAACTCCACATAATCATCCGGATTTAGCTTGTATTTATCTCTTAATTCAATTGGCGAAAATTTGCCATCATCTGTTTTTATTTTTTTAGGAAGCTTACCTAATTCCTCTTTTAAAACGGGCTTGTAACTTCCCAAATCAGAGGCATCGAGTTCTCCTCTTTTTTTCTTATTAATCTCACCTGCATCGGTTTTCAATTGTTTAACCAAAGCAGAGTGGTTGTATTTGTCATCTTTTTTAATTCCCGGAAAAGCTTCGTAAGTTGACAGCCCTTGCTCGCGTAATACTTTAATCACATCGTGCGATAAACTTCCTTCGCCAAAATTATTATTACCATGATAAAGCAAATACTGACTTGCCTTATTTTTATAGTTGTAATTCACAAAAAACATTTCCGAAAGCTTTGTTTCGGGAAAGCCTAAGCGCATAATTTCCGATTCTAAAAAGCTGGTTGTTGCAAAACTCCAACACGTACCGGTACGTCCCTGGCTAATTACTTCCGTATGTTTTAACTCTTTTTCAATTGTAAATACTTCCTTCTCCCCCTCTTCTTCCGCAAATACATTGGTTGTAAATGCAAAAACAAAACCTAACAACAGTACTAATAACTTCATATTCTTATAAATTTTTCAATTCTTCTTTTAGCTTTTTAGTCAAGCTTTTAACAATTAAATTGTACGATTCATCAATCATTTCTTTCATTAAATCGGCAGGAACCGTGCCATCCAGTTCAATAGTATTCCAATGTTGCTTATTTAAATGGTATCCACCATAAATTGCCGAATAATGCACTCTAAGCTCAATGTTCTTTTCAGGATCGTTTTTCAAACTCACCCGGGAATCATCTAGGCCCAACAAACAGAATATTTTAAACACCTTAAATACCAAGGTGGTTTCGTCAAACGGAAAACTTTCGCTTACCCCTTTTTTAGTCAAACAATATTCACGAATCTCTTCAACGTTCATTGTCAATTTTTTGAAGCGTTAAAAATAATGGAATCAATCTGAAATCAAAATGACGAACCAACATTAACACTTTGTTTTGTTGATTTTTGGAATTTGGGTTCTGACAAAATTGTTACATGGTTGGGTAAAATGCATCCTTAAAATGCTCCAACTCAAATTTTTCGTCCACAAAAATGATAGTAATAACATCGAATCGTGTATCCAATTCTATTTCGTGCTCAATTAGATAAGCATCAGTGGCCTCAACAATTCGCTTTATTTTTGTGTTTGTTACCGCTTCCGAGGGATGCTCGTATCGTAAACCCGAGCGCGATTTAACTTCAACAACTACCAACTCATCGCCATCTTGCGCCACAATATCTAACTCTAAATGACCGTGATACCAATTACAAACCTTTATTTGGTAGCCAAGCTTTTGTAAGTGCTTCTTTGCCAGTCCTTCTGCTATATCGCCAAGTTCGCGGTTTGATACCATAAAAGTTGAATATTAAAGTTTTGTACCCAATATAGTCATCTCATTCCTAACATTCAGTTCCCATTTCGTGCCAAATGTTAGTGCCAGGTTTATATCACCATGCCCGGCTTTTAATCCAAAGCACACCGGAAAATCGTATTCTTTAACAGCGTCCCAAATAACCTCCTCAACAGTTTGTCCAAAAGTATCATCGTTGTCTTTTACATCGGTAAAATCGCCAACTACCAATCCTGCAAGCTTTTCTAGCTTCCCTGCAAATTTCAACTGAAACATCATTCGGTCGATATGATATAAATATTCGTCAATGTCTTCGATGAAAAGGATCTTGTCTTCTGTTTCAATTTCGTATTTAGTGCTCAACAAACTTGTAACTATCGAAAGATTTCCGCCAATTAATTCGCCACTAGCTTTGCCACTTCGTTGTTTTGCTTCCGAGTTAAATTCGTAAACCGTATTTTTCCCGGCAATCAGGTTCATCAAGGAATTTAGATTTTCATTTCCAGCACCATTTTTATCAAAAAAGAAGGGTGGCATGGTACCGTGAATACTTGCAATTCCCAAATTATGAATGGCCAAATGAAGTGCTGTAATATCGCTGTAGCCTACCAACCATTTGGGATGTCTTTTAAATTCGGCAAAATCCAACATCTCGATAATCCGAACCGTTCCGTATCCACCACGAGCACAAATAATAGCACTTGTATCCGGGTCGTTAAGCGCCTCTTGCAAATCATAAAGCCGCTGGTCGTCCGTTCCCGAAAACTGGAAATGGCTGGAGAAAACATGCTTACCAATCTCAACCCGATAACCTTTCCCCCGAAGCCAATTAACTGCAGGCAGAACACGTTCTTTTTTTAGTTTTCCTGCCGGAGCAACAATTCGAATTTTATCGCCCGGTTTTATGGGTACTGGTATAATCATACTATTTCAAAGATACCGGAATTTCAGCACAAAAAACTTGCTGCAAATCGTTTCGTTCATTTAACGATTTCCAAATTGTTGACACATTTCGTTTCGGAACTGCATCATAAATTGTTTCCCCTTTGTATTCAACAACTACTTTCTCATTTAAATCAAGCATTTCATCATTCAACCTGATAATTAAATCATCAAGCAAATCAGCTTTTTCAATCGTAATTTTTTGTCCATTACGAGTAGCAATAACCGCTGCATCTTTAACCGCTTTTCCATTTGGAACGGCCAACCAATAAAAACGATTGTGGGTAACACTGCTTTGTTTCCAAACAATTTTTTCAGGATATGCATTTCGGTCAAATTCCCCCATCCAATTAACAGCAGCTGTGTCTTTTCGCCCCATCCAATGCCCCATTCCTTCGTAAAGATTTACAAAATGTACATAAGCTCCCGGATCCTTATTTTCAAGTTCATCCAGTTTCTTGCCCCAGTCAGCTGCAATTTTATTTCGGTCGTAAGCCCCATCATCAGCTCCCATTTGAATGGCAAAAGGTAAATTCCTTAAACCAAGCGGCGACGCATCATTCGGATGGCCGGCCATCATCGCAGCTCCCGCAAAACAATCGGCCATTCGTGGTGCAAGCTGGTAAGTTCCATCGCCACCTGCCGAATAGCCCGTTAAATAAACTCGGTTTGTATTTATATCTTCGAAAGCATCGGCCAGCTGAATAAATTGGGCAAAAAAGTCATCGATATGATTCTGATGCCAAAGATTCCAGGAATCCGTAGGTGCGCGTGGAGCCATATAAATGCCTTCCTTCGGCTGATAAAGTTTCTTTTGATTTTCCCATTGCTGGTCATTTACCTCGGCCGGAGCACCGCCACCGCCGTGCATCGAAATGTATAAGCTCCACCCCTTCACAGGTTTCTCACCAAACTTTTTATACTTGAATTTTAATTGTTTATCACCCAATTCAAGAGTTTCATTTTGCCATTCGGCTTGAAATTCCTCTTTCAATTTTAAACTTAAATACTCGTTAATTAAACTGGAAGCCAGCTCACTTTCTTCTTTTGAAACTTCCGCAGTTAACTCAGAGATAGATGCAGGATTATCAATCAAAGCTTGTTTTAACAATTTAATTTCTTTTGAATTTTCAGGTGAAGTATTCTGACAAGCAGAAAAAAAGATTGCGATCAAAGCAATGAATAAAATCTGTCGTAACATATTAGTTGTGTCTTAATTTTCTGTAAAAAAAGATTAAGCAGACAAAAGCTCGAACAAATCGTCCACGTCATCCACAAAATAATTCGGATTAGCATTTTTCAGGTCTTCTTCATTGCCAAATCCATAGCCAACTGCAATAGTTGCAAGGCCATTTTCCTTACCCCCTTTAATATCGTAAACAGTATCACCCACCATTACAATTTCTTCGGAAGGAATTAATTGCTGCATCTCCAGCACCGATGAGATAATGCCGTTTTTTTCAGCCTTTTTCCCGTTATAATCTGCTCCCTTTACTTGAATAATATACTTATCCAGCTCAAAATGTTCGATAATTTTTATAGCAAATTTCTCGAATTTTGCTGTAGCCACATACATTTTTTTACCCAAGGAATTTAACTCCGCAATCATTTCAATTATGCCATCATACGGAACGTTTTGGTGCCAGCCATGTTCGCCATAGTAGGTTCGAAAATATTCAACAGCAAGCTTTGTATCTCGTTCGTTCATTCCAAAAACATTCTTAAAACCCCACTGTAACGGTGGCCCTATCAGTGTTTTTAAAATATCATCAGAACAAGTATCAACCTGCATTTGCTGAAGTGCGTATTTCAAGGAATTTTCAATTCCAACGGTATTATCGGTTAAAGTTCCGTCGAGGTCGAATATAATATGTGTGAAATTTGCCATAATCGTGTAAATAATGCGAAAATAATACTTTAATGTACCAATTTCCAAAAACCAAATAACAAATAAGTACCAATTTTCAAACTAACTAATTTTCAAAAATTATGCACTCTTATAATTTAATAATTTGGAAAGTTGAGTTTTGGGATTTATTTGAGCTTTGGAACTTGTTATTTGGAATTTCTTTTTGTTTATCTTTGCAGCCCTAAAAATGATTTTCAAGAACAGACAAAATACATCAAATGAGTAAGTTCAAACGTACACTGATTACTACAGCCTTGCCTTATGCCAATGGCCCAATTCATATTGGTCACCTTGCCGGAGTTTATGTTCCTGCCGATATTTATGCGCGTTATCTTCGCCTAAAAAACCAAGACGTAATAATGATTGGAGGCTCAGATGAACATGGAGTACCTATTACATTAAAGGCTAAAAACGAAGGCATTACACCGCAAGATGTTGTAGACAGATACCATGGAATTATAAAAGATTCGTTCGAGAAATTTGGTATTTCGTTTGACGTATACTCACGTACAAGTGCTGATATTCACCACGAAACAGCATCGGAATTTTTTAAGAAATTATACGACGATGGCAAGTTTGTTGAAAAAACTTCGGAGCAATATTACGATGTAGAAAATAAGCAGTTTTTAGCCGACCGTTACATCGTTGGAACCTGCCCAAAATGTAGCTACGAAAAAGCATATGGCGACCAATGCGAAAGTTGCGGAACTTCGCTGAGCCCATCGGAGTTGATTAATCCAACCTCTACAATTAGTGGAAACCAGCCGATTTTAAAAGAAACTACGCACTGGTATTTACCTCTCGATCAATACGAACCTTGGTTGAAAGAGTGGATTTTAGAAGGTCATAAAGAATGGAAATCGAACGTTTACGGACAATGTAAATCGTGGATTGACAGTGGTTTATTGCCACGCGCAGTAACCCGAGATTTAAATTGGGGTGTTCCGGTTCCGATTGAAGGAGTCGATGGAAAAGTGTTGTACGTATGGTTTGATGCACCTATCGGATATATTTCGGCAACCAAAGAGTTAACCAAAGACTGGGAAACGTACTGGAAAGATCCGGAAACGCGTA